>NZ_JBFRMK010000105.1:0-24165 GCF_041470405.1 Shewanella sp. 10N.286.45.A1 | reverse complement strand
TAACCATTTCTTTACCAATGCGCTTTGAATTGAAAAGGCTGAGGGGCTCTGAACTGGTCAAATACTTAATGCAATTGGTATCACTCAAATAGTTGGTTTATATGTTAATATCAAATCAAGTTGCTCAGTGGCCACACTCTCTTATCTTCAACAGCCTTGGCGGCAATTCTCACCATTAATGTAGCTGGAGTCGTTTTAATGCGTCGATGTCCATTATGCTTTAGTGACAACAATCAGATATTTTTTGAGAATAAAAAACGTTGCTTATACCGCTGTCACCAATGTGAACTGGTGTTTGCAGACGCAAATTCACACCTGCCACACACCGCAGAACTGCAAAAGTACCGCTCAGCCAACAACAAGCAAAAATCACTGTCTCAATTTCTATTCGATTTAGTTGTGCAATGTGAAACCGCAGACCACTCTCTACTTGGTCTCAATTTTGGTCGAACACTAAATAGCAAAAGCCTACGAAGAGTCATTGAACGTGGCCACCAAATCAATCAATACGACCCCAGTCTTGCTCCGTGGACTAAACAGTTAAAGCAGCAATACGACTTCATCTGCTGTTATCGCGTATTTGAACATTTTAAGTTCCCGCGCAAAGAGTGGACCTTGCTATGTGAGCTAGTTAAGCCTGGAGGTTGGATTGCGATTAACACGCCATTACTCACCGATTTAGCTGGGTTTGATAAATGGCATTATAAGAACAACCTCACCCACGTAAGCTTTTACCAACAGCAAAGTTTCAAATATCTGGCTGAAAACGTCGGTTTTAAGCTATTATTTGCAGCAAACGATCTCATTCTGGTGCAAAAACCATCAGGATCTGGTATAACACGCGACCAAACTTCAATTGTTGATAGAGACAACTAGTTCTGTCAGCAGCAGAGTCATTTAAGTTATCGAGATAAGCGAATCATGTCCCGTAGTAAGAAAACGCGTAAGAGCAACGAAAATGCTCCAAAATTAGCTCCAAGAACCAAGAAGCACGAACGAGTTCTTGCGGGTAAAAAACAGGTTGCTGGCAATAAAGCGGGAAGCCGTCATAACGCTTCGATGATTGAAAACCAAGCCAATGGTGGCAGCGCCAAAAACAGCGATCCTCGTCATGGCAGCAAGAAACCTGTTCAGCTCAATATCGTTAAAGAGAAACAGGTAGAGAGTAAGCCTAAAGCGCCGAAATTGACGGATGAGCAAAAGTTATTAAAGCTTGAAGAAGATCCAAGACTAAATAGCCTGCTAGATATGCTTGAAGAGGGTAAAAACCTGAATCAAGAAGATCAGAAGTGGTTAGATAAGCAATTAACCCAAATCGAAACTCTGTTAGATAAGCTCGGCCTATCTGATGAAGAGGAGCAACCTAAAGCGAAGAAAGCTGTCAGCGATGACGACCTATTCGACAAGTTTGAATCTGGTGCAGATCTGCTAAAAGATTACCAGAACGACTAGCTCTCAACATACTGACACTTAATGGCATCTTTATTGATGCCATATTTTTATCTGCTATCCAATTAATTAGAAAACTTTTTGACTGTAACAGGACCTAGCATGACCACAGCGCTTATTGTTATTGGCTTTTTCGTTATCGTTGCACTAACCACTTATGCAACTTACCTGTTGTTACGCGTGCGTAAGCAAAACCAAGCTAGAGTACAGCAGCAACAACAGCAAGCGGCCGCAGCTAAAGCTAAGTCAGAAGAGTTATTAGATAGCATTCGCTACATCGCTGCTGCAATGCTAGAGGAGCGCTGCGAAATATCGGAAGGTGTCATGCGTATTGCTAAACTATTTAATTTAGTCGGCATGTCTGAACTTGTTAGCGAGAAATACCCTGCAACCTTCAAGCATTTTGAAGTCATAAAAGAGCATCCAATTAAAGAGCAGCGCAAAACGCTATCAAAGCAACAGCGAATGAAGCTCGATTTCTCCCGCATGAAATCTGAAGCTGAACTTGAAGCTAAAATACTCGAAGAAGCAAAACAACTTAGCGAATTCGACCCAGCTTCACTACACTAATTTGCGTTAACAACTATGTTCAAAGTTTGTACTATAGCTCTATCTAGATTCTACCCAGATCGCACTTATAGAAGATTTTGATAATATAGGGTGAGTCTGTGCACAAAATCTACTTAACAGCGCAGACATAGAGCTTAAATTCAGCGATATTCTGTTGCTCTTTGTTACCCACATTCCAAATTTACAACATGGATCAAGGTTATTGCACAAATAACGATGCATACTTCACATGTTGCTAAATTACTAAACGTCGGAGGACATGCCTTGAAGCAGCCAACACAAATTAGCTGGGATCAGTCAATGATCGAAAAGTACAATTATAGCGGACCGCGTTATACCTCTTACCCGACGGCGCTAGAGTTCGAAGATTCGTTTACCGAAGAACAACTGCTGACCTCTATCAAGAACAGCAAAAGTGATAAGCTTTCTCTTTATATTCATATCCCATTTTGCGCTAAGCTTTGTTACTACTGTGGCTGTAATAAGGTCATCACACGTCACCAACATAAAGCAGACCAGTACATTGAGTACTTAGCAGCTGAAATTGTTAAACGTGCGCCATTATTTAAAGACTACTTAGTCACCCAAATTCACTGGGGCGGTGGCACACCAACATTCTTGACTCCAGAACAGATTCTGACATTGTCTGCACTTGTTAAAGCTAACTTTAACGTAGCAGAAGTGGGCGAGTACTCTATTGAAGTCGACCCACGTGAAATTGAACTATCTATGCTAGATACCCTAAAAGAAGCGGGCTTCAACCGTATCTCTATTGGTGTGCAAGATTTCAATAAGAAAGTACAAATTGCGGTTAACCGTGAACAAGATGAACAGTTCATTTTTGACCTGATGGCACGCGCTAAAGAGCTAGGCTTTGTTTCAACTAACATCGACCTTATCTATGGTTTGCCACACCAGACACCAGAGACCTTTGCAGAAACAATGCAACGTGTACTCGATCTGGATCCTGACCGTTTATCAGTCTTCAACTACGCTCACCTGCCATCACGTTTTGCAGCGCAGCGTAAGATTAAAGATGAAGACTTAGCGTCTCCACAACAAAAGCTAGATATGTTGCACCAAACAATCGAAACTTTAACTGGAGCGGGTTACCAATACATTGGTATGGACCACTTTGCTAAGCCAGATGATGAATTATCAATTCTTCAAAACGAAGGTCGCTTACACCGTAACTTCCAAGGCTACACCACCCAAGAAGAGTGTGACCTACTTGGTTTAGGTGTTTCTTCAATTAGCCAGATTGGCGATTGTTACGCACAGAACCAGAAAGATGTTCGCCCTTACTTCGAGTCAATCGATGCTAATGGTCATGCACTTTGGAAAGGTTGTGGCTTAAACCGTGATGATGAGATTCGTCGCGTAGTGATTAAGCAGCTTATCTGTCACTTCGACTTAGATATGGCGCAGATTGAAGAGAAGCTAAACATCAACTTCGAAGAGTACTTTGTAGAAGATTTAAAACTACTGCAAACGTTCATCGACGATAAGCTAGTCGACATCACAGATAGGAAGATCACCATCAGCCCTACAGGCCGCTTGCTGATCCGTAACATCTGTATCTGTTTTGATGTTTACTACCGCGAGAAAGCAAGACAACAACAGTTCTCACGCGTTATCTAGTCTGATACTAGACAACTTAATAAGAAACCGGCTTTAGCCGGTTTTTTTGTGCCTGCTGAATAACTACTTATAAGGTCAGATAAACTCGATCATAACGGCCGTATTTTTCATAACATTTGCTATAACTTTCCTGCGTGACCTTTAGCAGCACAATAGGCATAATCGAACTTATAACAATAACAAAAATCACGGATATATCATGTATAAATACCTGCTACCCTCGGTGTTAATCATCGGCTTAAGTGCCTGTCAAACAGCACCAACTTCAGCTGTTACTGGATCTAACGTTACGACGACGTCAACAAAATCGCAGATAAATGCACAACTGCAACAAGCTATCGATACCTCTTGGCAGATCTCTTTAGATGGAAGCCCAAGCCTTGCGTACTCTTTGGGTGACCAATCATCAGCGGGCAAATTACAAGATTTATCACCAGAGGCGCTGGCATCACTCAATCAACGTCGTATCGAATTACTCCGTCAAATAAAAGCATTAGATCGAGCAGTATTAAGCGCTGACGATGTTATCAACGCCAAAATCCTGCAGGACCAAGTACAAAATAGTGTTGACCAATATCGCTATAAAGATCACTACATCCCTCTGTCAGCAGAAAGCGGCTTTCATGCCTATATAGCCTCGATCTCTAAAGGTCGATTTGCAAAAGTTGAGGACTATCAAAACTACATCAACCAACTTAAGGCGCTACCGACTTACTTTGCACAGCAAACCTATTGGTTAAAACAGGGGTTAGCAGCAGGTATCACGCCAGCAAAAGTCACCCTTAATGGGTTTGAAACCAGCATTAGTGCTTTTATCGTGCCTGCAGAAGAGAGTGGTTACTTCAAACCTTTTACTGAGTACCCAGAGTATTTTACCAAAGCAGAAAAAGCAGCCCTCACCGAGCAAGGCTTAACCTTGGTTGCTGACACGGTACTACCTGAGTATCAAGCGTTTTACGACTTCATGGTCAATGAGTATATTCCCAATGCTCGTACTGACATCGCCGCCTCAAAGCTGCCCGACGGTGAAGCATTCTATGAAAATAGAGTACGTTACTACACCACCTTAGATATGACTTCAGATGAAGTGCACCAGTTAGGCTTAAGCGAAGTTAAGCGTATTCGCGCCGAGATGCAGCAGATCATCGATGAGTTAGAATTTGAAGGCAACTTTGCAGAGTTCCTCCACTTCTTAAGAACCGATCCACAGTTTTATCCTAAAACGGCCGAAGAGTTACTCAAAGAAGCGGCTTATATTGCTAAGAAAGCCGATGCCATGTTACCTAAGTACTTTGGTAAACTGCCACGTCAACCTTACGGGATTGCCCCCGTTCCCGCTGAAATAGCACCTAAGTACACCACAGGCAGATACTCTGGTTCTAATCGAGATGATGAAGCTGGCTACTACTGGGTCAATACTTATGCACTTGATAAACGCCCATTGTATGAGATGGAAGCACTAACATTGCACGAAGCGGTGCCTGGTCATCATCTACAGATAGCATTAAATCGTGAGTTAACCAATCTCCCTGACTTTAGGCGCTACAGCTATATATCAGCCTTTGGTGAAGGTTGGGGGCTTTATTCTGAGTACCTTGGCCTAGAGGCGGGTTTTTACCAAGACCCATACAGTAACTTTGGCCGCCTGACCTATGAGATGTGGCGTGCAGCACGACTCGTTGTCGACACCGGTATGCATGCAAAAGGCTGGACTCGTCAGCAAGCGATGGACTTTATGGCGAGCAATACCGCCCTATCGCTACACAATGTTACCACCGAAATTGATAGATATATCTCTTGGCCTGGCCAGGCTCTGTCTTACAAAATTGGTGAGTTAACCATTAAGCGCTTGCGCGCTCAAGCCGAACAAGAGCTAGGCGAAAATTTCGATATTCGAGCCTTTCACGATGCAGTGTTAGCTAATGGTTCTGTACCGATGTCGATTCTTGAGCAACAAATTAACGACTTCATCAAACAACAGCAAGCCGCACTATAATTGCAATCCGTATATAGATGGCCGCTACAAGCGGCCATTTTATCCCCACAAGGAGTTTGCTACACTGCTGCTAACCTTATTCTTTAGATAATCATTATGCCGAATGCCGCTGAGCCCGCTCCATCATTAAGCGCTACAAGTTCCTTTTCATCAGAGCATCACCTTAATAGCCCAGAACAAACTGCATTTTGGCAGCAAGTGACTCAATCAAGTTTCAAAGCAAATGACGATGTCAGCCTCGCTTATGCCAGCATCATCAATCCAAATAGCATAGGAACGATTGTGCTGAGTAGTGGCCGAGTTGAGTCCTATTTGAAGTATAAAGAGCTAATGTTTGATCTGTACCAGCAGGGTTACAGTTTATTTGCCATTGATCATCGTGGACAGGGCCTTTCCAGTAGAACAACTTCAGATCCACATAAAGGACATATCGACAATTTCCAGCGTTATGTCGACGATTTTGGCGATTTTATCGACAAAGTTGTTAAACCACAGCCAGAAGAGAATTACTTTCTAGTGGGACATTCTATGGGGGGCGCAATTGGTACTTTATACCTAAAACAGCACTCTGGAGTGTTTAAAGCAGCGGTTTTTTCTGCACCTATGTACGGCATTAAACTGCCTCTACCTAAGCGCTTTATTCGTTGGTTAGCGTCGTTACTCGATAACCACAATAAGCAACAACCAAACTATGTACTGGGTGGCAAAGGTTACCATGCTGATGAGTTTGATAAGAATGACCTCACCAACAGCAAATTGCGGTACCAAGATTATCGCAAACTCTACCAACAACAGCCTAAACTGCAACTCGGTTCACCGACTAACCATTGGTTAGTTGAGTCAATTGATGCCGGCGATAATGCAATTAAAGCCGCACAGAATATCGATATCCCCTTGCTAATCTTGCAAGCTGAAGAAGATACCATTGTCAGTAATGCCGCTCAAAAACAAGCGGCTATCGGCCAATGTAAGCTACTCAACATTCCCTATGCTCGCCATGAAATATTCATGGAGCGCGATAAAGCCAGAAACTTAGCCCTTAGCGCACTGCTGGCATTTTTACAGCAAGCTTAGCCCACACCCATACTCAGCAGCTATTTGACCTCATGGGTCAATTAGCTGTGCATAATTATCCTAACTGCCCAGCCACCATTAGCTCCCGTGTTTCGGGGATCTCATTATACGACAACACATGCAAACCACGGGCAAATGCTAACGCATAACGGGCAAGAATGGGTCTTAACTGCGGTGATACAAGCAGTAATGGGCTATGACCATGCTCTTTGGCTTGCGCTAGCAACTGCGGCATTCTTTGCTGTAATTGTGCCAGCAGTTGTGGGTCAACCGGAAAACTATCCAGCGCCACTTTACCCTGCTGTTGAGCTTGATTCAGTGCCGTAATTAATGTCTGCTCCAGCTCCGGCGCTAACGTCATTACATTCAATTTTGGATCGGCCCCAACAATTGAATGCAAAATGGTATTTCTCAATGCACAACGCACATCTGCAGCCAGCAGCACGGGATCTTTACTGTTCTCGCTGCAATCGAGCAAGGTGGTTGCTATGGTGCGGATATCCTTCAATGACACTTGCTCTTTAAGTAAGAGTCTAAACACTTTTAGCTGCAAAATAGCGGGTAAGGCTGTATTAAGAGATTCAGCCAATTTGGGCGATTGCTTGGCTAAGCGATCACTCAGCGCCAATACATCATCATGCTGCAGCATGTCAGGCAGCGACTCTCGGATCAGTTTACTCACGTGGGTCGCAATAACAGTGGCATTATCCACCACCGAATATCCTAGGTTAAGCGCGTTCGCTTTAGCTTCCTGCTCAATCCAGATTGCGTCCATTTGATAGGCAGGCTCTTTGGTAATGACACCATCGATATCACCAAAAACGGGGCCACTTTTAATCGCCATCAAACGTTCTGGGTCGAGCTCAGCAGACACAACGGGATTACCCATTAAGCTTATCTGATACGCGTTTGGAGCAAGTGACAGGTTATCTCGCACTCTCACTTCCGAGAGTAGGAATCCTGCTTGCTCGGATAGGGTTCTACGGATCCCGGTTAAGCGTTTTTGCAGTTCAGCTCCTTTGCTGCGCTCAACCAAGTGCACCAAGCGGTAACCCAATCGCACCTCGATAAGATCGGTAAAAGGCAGTGCATCCCAACTTGGCGCTGACGGCTCACTCAGGTTACTCTCAATTTGCGCTTCAACCTTGGATTCTGCAATCACCGGACTGCGTTGACTTTGCTTCCAAGCGGAAAACCCAAGTAGTACCGCAAATGCTAAAAACACAAACGACGGCATCCCTGGCACTAACCCTAAGATCAGCATCACAATCGCTGCTGTAGCTAACGTTTTAGGGTTCGCTAATAACTGCTGTCGCAGTTGCTCAGGCATCTCTTCGGCATCGGAGACCCGAGTGACGATAATCGCCGCCGCCGTTGCCAGTAGTAAAGATGGGATCTGTGCCACTAAGCCATCACCAATCGTTAGCAAGGCAAACGTTTTAAAGGCTTCAGCAGCACTCAAGTCATGCATGAAGATACCAATCGCCAGACCACCGAGCATATTAATCGCTAAGATCAAGATCCCCGCAATAGCATCACCACGAACAAACTTAGACGCGCCATCCATTGAGCCATAAAAGTCGGCCTCACGGGCAACCTCTTGTCGGCGATCTCTTGCTTGCTCTTGGGTTAAAATCCCGGCATTAAGATCGGCATCGATGGCCATCTGCTTACCGGGCAGTGCATCCAGTGTAAATCGGGCAGAAACTTCAGATATGCGCTCGCCACCTTTAGTGATCACCACGAAGTTAATGATCATTAAGATCAAAAAGATTACCGCACCAACAACATAGTTACCGCCAATCACCACCTCACCAAAAGCTTGGATCACTTTACCCGCAGCATCGCCACCTTGATGACCTTCAATCAATACCACACGGGTTGAGGCAACGTTCAAAGTTAAGCGTAGCAGTGTCGCCAATAACAGTACTGTCGGAAAGACCGAGAACTCCAAAGGGCGACGAATCGATACACCTACGAGTAACACCATCACAGCCAATACAATGTTAAAAGTAAACAATATATCCAGCAGGAATGGCGGCAACGGTAATATCACCATCGCTAGAATGGTCAGAAGCATTATCGGAATGCCGATATAACTTGGACTGCCGGAAAAAGTGCGCGAGAACCAGTTCATGAAATCAAATATCCTTTAGTCGTGTCGTAAATTTTTCGGAATAAAAAAGTGGGGTAATGGATCAGGCTTTGCCTGTTTGCCCTGCCTAGAGGCTTTGATTTGCAGTACATACGTAAGCACATGGGCAATGGCGATAAATAGCGCCGCCGGGATCTGTTGATCTACCTTAGTAGAGTAATAAATGGCGCGGGTAAGCGGCGGTAACTCAATCACCTCCACATCGTGACGCAGAGCCACTTCGCGCATATGCAGTGCCAGTTCATCAGTGCCTTTAGTCAACACATATGGCGCATCTGCTTTATCAATGTCATATTTAAGCGCTACCGCATAGTGAGTCGGGTTAACCAGTAACACATCGGCTTTAGGCACTGAAATATCGGCTCTAGAACGGCTAATACGTTGCTGCATCTGGCGTATTTTTGCTTTGATTTCAGGTTTACCATCTTGCTGTTTATGTTCATCTTTAACCTCTTGCAGCGACATCCTCAGCTCTTTATGGTGATGCCAGTATTGGTAAGGCACATCGATAAAGGTGATAAGCAGTAATCCAAGCCCCAGAAACAACATCCCCAGTGACAACATATCGATAACTTTTGATACTGCCTCGTCAACTGGTAACTGATTAAAGGTCAGCAGTGTTTGCAGGTTTTTTTCAAGAAAAAACCACATGATCCCCACCAACAACACAATCTTTAAAATGGATTTAACCAGTTCAACTAATGACTTAACCGAAGCCATTCGCCCCAAACCTGCGATAGGGTCGATACGGCTGTATTTGAAGCTGGCATTTTTGAAATTAAATACCGGCCCGCCGGGCATCGCGCCTGCCACCATAGCAATCAAGGCAACCATCAAAAAAAGTGGCCCGAGAATGTTTAATATTTCGAGCAAGGACTGGGCTAAGTGACGCGTCATCATTCCAGGCTCATCCAGCTGCGCCTTAGTCAGTAACATATTGGTGCGGGTCATTTTTGCCACTTTAGCTGCAATCCAATCCGAACTTGTAGTCAGTAACAGTGAGCAACCAATAATTAGCGCCGTGGAAGCTAGATCTTTAGAGCGAGGGACCTGGCCTTCATCTTTAGCCTTTTTAAGCTTCTGCGGCGTGGCTTGTTCTGTTTTGGCCGCTGTCTTTATTGCTCATGGCACGCCACCAATAAACTGATACATAGCCGACAACGCATCGAGACATAAGTCGCTATAGCGGCTGGGTAAACCACTAAAGGAGAAGAACACACACAATAAGCCCATTAACATCGACATTGGAAAACCCAAGGCGAATACATTTAATGAAGGTGCAGCGCGGCTTAATACGCCAAAAGTGATATTCACCATTAACATGGCCAGCACAGCAGGTAGTGCCAGCATAAATGAAGCCGCAAAAATCCAACTAATTCGTCCAATTAGCCCCATTAAAGGCAGGTCAAACACTCCCATGCCAATCGGCCAGAGTCGAAAACTATCAACCAGTATACCCAACGCGACAAGATGACCGTCTAACGCCAGAAAGAGCAGCGTGCCATAGAGTAAAAACCACTGCCCTAAAATAGGGTTTGAGCCGCCATTTGCGGGGTCATTCATGATCGCCATTGCCAGCCCCATCTGCATCGACATCATCGCGCCAACCAAGGTCATCACATGGATCATAATGGTCAAAAACAGAGCCAACATAAAGCCAACCAACAGCTGCTCAATGCCAAGAAATAGCGCTTTTATCGAGATCGCATCGACTTCTGGAAAGGGTGGCAAAATAGGAGCAACTAGTACCGAAATGCTGATAGCCAGCAGAATACGAACCATGACTGGAATATAGGTACTACTGAGGAAAGGCATCACCATAAAAGCCCCCATAATCCGACAGAATGGCCACCAGAAAGTTGCGATAAAGGTGCTGATTTGCACAGAAGTAAGCGACAACATTAGGCGCTAGCCTCCGCCAACATGAGTGCAGAATGCGCCATCTTCATCAACCTATAATATGGGGAATGTTGAGGAATAAGCGCTGAAACAGATCGCTGATCTGCTGCAACAACCACTCGCCAGCGAACAACACCATCAACAAGGTGAGTACCAGTCGTGGCAAAAAGCTAAGTGTTTGCTCATTCACTTGAGTGGCAGCTTGAAACACTGCGATCAATAGGCCCACCAGTAATCCAGGAACCACTAGCACACCAACCATAGCCACCACCAAAAAAATCGCCTCAGCAAACATTGATGTCAGTTCATTTACGTCCATATGGCTACCCAGCTCCGTGAAGCAAAAAGTTAATCACAAGCGGCCAGTCATTCACCATCACCAACCCTGTCATCACCAGTCCAGAGAGTAGAAAACAACGATCACCTAAAGAGGTTGAATCTCGCGGTTCTTGCTTAGCACTCATAACTATTTTCCTTCCTATCAAGCCGCTTATTCAAAACAGCTATCCATAACTCGCCACTAAGGTGCTCACAGTCATAGACCAGCCATCTACCAATACGAAAACCATTAATTTGAACGGCAACGAGATAATCAATGGCGAAAGCATCATCATCCCCATCGACATCAACACGCTGGCAACAACCAGATCGATCACCAAAAAGGGCAAGAACAGTAGAAAACCTATCTGAAACGCTGTTTTTAGCTCACTTAAAACAAAGGCAGGCATTAACACAAAGAAAGGGATCTCATCGGCTGTTAATGTGGTTGGCTCATCAGCAATTTTGAGCATCTGCTCAAGGTCAGTCTCACGGGTTTGCGCTAACATAAATTTGCGCAATGGTACTTCCCCTCTCACCACCGCCTCAGTTAACTCAATTTGCCCCTGATCGTAAGGCAGAAATGCATCATCATAAATTGCTTGCCCAACAGGTCGCATAATGAAAATAGTCATTACTAGCGCGATACCAATCAATACCTTATTAGGCGGGCTCTGCTGTAACCCCAGTGCTTGGCGCAAAATGGCTAACACTACGATCACTCGCGTAAAACTAGTCAACATCATCAGCAGTGCAGGTAAAAAGCTTAACACTGTCATCAATGCCAATATCTCTAGCTTTACGTTTACCGACTGGGCCTCAGCGCCGTCACCTAAAGTAAATAATGTAAAACCATCACTAGCATGGGCACCCGAGGAGAAACCAACGAGTAGCAGAAGCAAGACTCGCCACATAATTAGTCGTTGGCTCCAGTGAGGCTAATCGCTTCAACTTCCAATAAGCGAACCCCATAACGGCCATTCACTTCAACAACTTCACCGCGACCGAGCAAAGCGCCGTTAACACGAATATCTAACGGCTCACCGACCATTCTGTCGAGAGCGACCACATCCCCCTCGCCCATTTGAGTCAATTCGCCTAATGACATCTCCGCACTCGCCAACTCTAACGTCACTTGGACCGGTAATTGATGGAAGAAAGACATATCTTTTTTAGGCTTTGGTTGGCTACTCACCTCTTTCTCATTGAAAAATTCGTCATCAAGTAGAAAGTCTTCATCTTGCAAAATATTTTGTTCAGCCATTGGATTATTCCTCTAATTGAAAGGCTTCTTGTGTCAATTTGGCAACCATTTGCCCTTCATGAGCGTGGACGGTGGCATAAAAGATAGGACGCTTGCCCACAGTAACTGGGCAGCGAGAGTGCAGGTTCATCGGTAAGATATCCCCCACTTTAAGCTGCTGTAATCCGGTTACCGGTAAACTCTGTTGTCCAAGCTCAAGCATGACTCTAAACGGAAGTTGTGTAAGGCTTTTAGATAGCTTCTCATTTAAAGCCGGATCGGCTTGATACTGACTAGGTTGTTCAGCCATCAAACCTAAAAGGTGCTCAGCCAAATAGAAGCTGATCCCTGGTCCACTATGCACTTTGGGGAAATTTAACTCGCAACACACAGGGGCTTTTATCGGGGTAGTGTTAGTGACTAGTTCAAGTTCTAACTCTTCAGCATCAATCCGGGCAACAGGTAAGGTATTTATCGCTGCCAACATCAGTCTTTTTACCAGACGGAATTCTGACTGGCTCGGCGACCTCAACGGCGATTTAGGTGCGCTAGAAAAGCTACCGTAATAACCACTTGCCAACTGATCTAACGTGCACTTGTCTATTTTCCACCAGCCTAGCTCTACACGCTGATAACTCAGCAGGAACCAAGCATGGTGTAGCTCTGGCACTACAGCTTCAGATTTAGCCGATAGCGATACCTGAGACAAAGCATGGTGCCCTTGACGAATGATTGGGTTCAGTAACTCATTGACGGCATCCATCATAGGTCGCTGACTATCAGTAAGCTGTATCAATAATCGGCTTCTAGCTAACTTTTCCTTTAATAAGGCAACAGGTCTCACCTCAACGTTATGAGATAATTTCACCAGCTTTGCTTTTGCGGTTGTTTTCATTATAAACCTTGTAACAAAGAACACTGCCAAATATCCGGCAGCAACTAGTTAATAGTTATTTAATTGACTAATGACAACTTAATGGCGCGACAATTAAATATAGGAACACATAGTAATATTTAATAGCGACAATTAAAACTCAAAAGATCTAAATTAAAAAATACCTCAAACTTTATTTTTTAATTTGCAATTAAAGCGACCGTATTCATAAAAACTTTAATTTTATTTTCATTTTTTTCAAATCCTCCACAAAAAACCCGCATCACGCAATAAAACACCATAAAAACAATGAAAAGCGCCACATACCGCTAATGAATCGCTAAAGTAAAAACCAGCTTTGTTACACTTTTATATAATTAATCTCCACGCTTCAATTATTAAAAAATAAAAATTTGAATTATTCTCAAGTAGGGATATGAATTTTATAATAAATGGCACAAAATGTTTTACATGCTTGTTCATTGCGTGTTTAATTGGCAACCTTACGAATTAAAACAGAATAGATAACAAGAGTTACCGAAGAGAATTAACTGAGGGTTATTAACAATTGAAACTACTAGCTTATATATTAAACTGCTTATTAGTTATTTATATATCTCTCATAAATAGTGCAATGGCAGTGACAACAAACTACCAAACTCCTTTAGAGCAATCACAATGGTTATTTGCAGGAGATGTCTTTGGCTGCTCTATCACTCATAATGTCCAAAGCTTTGGTTCATTATCGCTGACGGCCATGCCTGGAGAGCCCTTGGCACTCACATTAGCCGCCGACTGGATTAGCATGCATGACGTTTCAAGCCAAGCATCTGTCACCTATCCAGCCTGGAAAAGTCAACACACGGCCCCCGTAGCAGCAACATCGCTCCAGTGGCACGGAAACCAGGCTCGCAGTGAGCAATCTATTGCACCATTTTTGGAAGCTCTAGAGCAGGGTTTGGCTTGGAAAGTGAAGGTATCAGTCAAAGATGGCAGCCAGTACAGCGTCGACTCTGCACCGGTTGCAACCAAAGCCGTCGCCAATCAATTTCGTTTATGTAGACAAAAACTGCTACCGAAGCCTTTTAGCTACGTACGTCGATTAGATCTCATGTTTGATACCAGCTCAAGCCGTCTCAATTCAGCCCAAAGCACAGACCTATTCGCGGTATATCGCTACATACAAGCTGACCACTCAATTGCAGAGGTGCTTATCGATGGTCATGCTGATGCTTCTGGTGACCGCATCGCCAACTTGGTTCTAAGTAAAGAGCGTGCCGATGAAGTCGCTTCAATGCTCATCGAGCTTGGTGTTCCGGCAAAGATGATCCAAGTCAGACACCATGGTACCCGCGCACCAATATCCAGTAACAATAGCCGTCAAGGGCGAGAGTTAAATCGCCGAGTATCGATTCGTTTAGTGAAATCTCAAACGGCCTCCACTACGGGAACATCCCTATGAACCGTTCGAGTTTAAGATTTGTCGATTCAAAGTTACCAGAATCAAGCCAAACAAAGTTGGCACTGCAAGGGTTCAACTTTTGGCAGCAAGATAGTCAGAACCAGCCGTGGCTAAGCTTGGTTAACTTGTCTAACTGTGACAACAGTGAAGTCGCTCAACGCTTACGTCAGTATCCGGGTAAACATCAGGTTGCTTTGCTTAACCCAGAGCAAACTGAACTTGCCAGTATCGCCATGCAATCGGGTATACAAGATTACTTATTGTTACCCATCGATGATGAACAGCTCAGTTCTCTGCTGCACAGATTGCGTCGTATGGAGTTGCCAGAGAATGATCTTGTTAGCGTTGCTTCTGAAAGTCGTCAGTTGTTGATGCTAGCTCATCGCGCAGCAGTTACCGAAGCAACCGTGTTATTAACCGGCGAAAGTGGCACCGGAAAAGAACCGATAGCGCGCTACATCCACCGCCATTCTAATCGAGCCAAACAACCTTTTATTGCCATCAACTGCGCAGCAATACCTGAGAGCATTTTGGAGTCGCTACTATTTGGTCATGTTAAAGGTGCCTTCACCGGCGCAATGAGCGATCAGCCCGGTAAGTTCGAGATGGCTAATGGCGGCACGCTGCTGCTTGATGAAATTGGTGAAATGCCACTGCTACTGCAAGCCAAGTTACTGCGAGTATTGCAAGAAAGAGAGGTAGAACGTCTAGGCGGCCACAAATCCATTGCATTGGACATTCGAGTCATTGCCGCCACCAACAAAGACCTACGCAGCGCGGTTCAAACTGGTCAATTTAGAGAAGATCTCTTCTATCGTTTAGATGTACTGCCACTAAAAATCTTACCTTTGCGTGAGCGCCGAGAAGATATCTTGCCGCTCGCTGAGCACTTTTTACAAAAATACAAAATGCTCGCCGGCGAGCAGACTTGCTACTTCAGCGAACAAGCTCGCAGCCTATTGCTCAGCCACAACTGGCCTGGCAATGTGCGTGAACTAGAGAACACTATCCAAAGAGCCTTGGTGATGCGTAGGGGTCAAGCACTGCAGGCCGCCGAACTTGGTCTAGTTGATCAAGATTCCCAGCCTTATGCAGAGCAAAGTGAGCAAGGCCTTAAAGCATCGAAGCGCCGCGCTGAATTTCAATACATCATCGACACCCTGAGACAGCACAATGGTCATCGCAATCAAACTGCTGCCGCATTGGGAATGACGACAAGAGCCCTCCGCTACAAGCTGGTGCAGATGCGCGAAGAAGGTATTGATATTGATCAGATCCTTGCAGAAATAGGCCAGGCGGCTTAACCACTTTTAAAAGAAGAGAACACTCATGTCCAATGCAATTTCAATAAGCGCCGATTCAATGATGCAACAACTTAGTGTCCACAGCGAGATGGCTAAGGGAGCAATCAAAATCAGCCCAAACCCAGCAGATTCAGGCTTCGAAGCGCCCTCTTTTACCGATCTAATGCAAAATAAAGTGTCGGCGATAAATGCCGATCAGAATGCCTCCTCAGCATTAATGCGTGCGGTAGACAGTGGTGCAAGTGATGACTTAGTGGGCGTAATGGTTGCGTCGCAAAAAGCCAGTCTCTCGTTTTCAACCATGATTCAAATTAGAAACCGCTTAGTGCAAGCATTCGATGACGTCATGAAGATGCCAATCTAATGATGCAAATACAACAAAATCAAAGCAGACATTACCACCTAAATACTCAAGTGATATTTTCGGGGAAGGATAACTAGACTATGTCGACAACTATAACAGCCGAGGCATCCACACCTGAACCGGCAAACAACAATGCAGCTCTCAATACGCTCAAAGATAAATGGCGAGATTTTAATCGTGGTGACCGACAAGCAGCCGTACTTGCGGTTTTTGCCATCGTAGCAGCTTGCGTCATTGTATTGATGTTGTGGAGTGCCAGCCAAGGTTATCGTCCTTTATACGGTAACCAAGAAAATGTTGATACCGCGCAAATCATTGAAGTATTAGAGGCTGAAGGGATCAGTTATCGCCTCGATGCCAGCAGTGGTTTAGTGCTGGTTGTTGAAGACAAACTCGGCCAAGCACGCATGCTACTTGCCGCCCGTGGTGTTAAAGCTAAAGTTCCATCAGGCATGGACTCATTAGAAAACTCAGGTATTGGTACCAGCCAATTTATGGAGCAAGCCAAATACCGTTACAGTTTAGAAGGCGAGCTATCACGCACCATCATGGCACTTAAAGCGGTAAGAAGTGCACGAGTCCATTTAGCCATACCAAAGAAAACCCTATTTATTCGTCAGCAGCCAGAACTGCCCTCAGCGTCTGTAATGCTAGACCTCTACTCAGGCAGCAACATTCAACCAGAAAACATCGAGTCTATCGTCAATTTGGTTGCAGGCAGTGTCACTGGGATGACACCAGAACGGGTACAAGTTGTTGACCAAAACGGCAACCATTTAAGTGCCGGTATCAGTGCCAATCAAGACATCACTCAAGCTAGAGACCGACAACTTAAATACACCCAAGAGTTAGAGCAAAGTTTGATCGGCCGTGCCTCAAGCATGTTGCAACCGATACTGGGTCAAGATAATTTCCAAGTACAGGTCTCTGCCAAGGTTAACTTTAACCAAGTTGAAGAAACCAAAGAGTCACTGGATCCGGTATCAGTGGTAACCCAAGAAAATCAAAGCAGCAATGAAACCAATGCCGACATGGCACTGGGTATTCCAGGCGCACTAAGTAATCAGCCACCCACTGCGACTCCGGAAGAGAGTAATAATCGTCGTAACATCAATCAAAAAGAGAGTAGACAGTTTGATGTCGGTCGCTCTGTAAGGCATACCCGTTTTCAACAGATGCAACTCGAAAATCTATCGGTTTCTGTACTACTCAATAGCCAAGCAGCAGGTACAACGGGCTGGACACAACCACAACTCGATCAACTCAGTAGCATGGTGCAAGATGCCATTGGCTTCTCTCAAGCGAGAGGCGATCAGTTCAGTATCAATAGCTTTGAATTTGCACCTATTACCGTCGCGCAATTTGAGCCAATGCCTTGGTGGCAAGGTGAAAGCTACCAAGCTTATTTACGCTACTTCATCGGCGCTATCTTAGGACTGGGAATGATCATCTTTGTTCTACGACCGCTGGTTTCACACCTTACGCGCACCGTTGAATATAACCTCAAAGATGATGGCACGACTATAGAGCCCA
Organism: Shewanella sp. 10N.286.45.A1; assembly: GCF_041470405.1. Lineage (NCBI taxonomy): Bacteria > Pseudomonadati > Pseudomonadota > Gammaproteobacteria > Alteromonadales > Shewanellaceae > Shewanella > Shewanella sp. 10N.286.45.A1. The sequence continues at coordinate 6,283 of NZ_JBFRMK010000105.1, read as the reverse complement.
AGCGCATTCCACCCGCAGAGCTTGCCACTACAGAGCTTGATCGTAAAGCCAGCACTCAAGATGACCCACAGGCTTTAGCCGACAAATTAATGGGGCTAGACAAAGACCCAAGCCACGGAGATTGGAACTCAGATATCGGCCTACCAGCAGCAGGCTCACCACTGGCAGTCAAGATGGAACATCTAAGCTTACTTGCAAATCAAGAGCCCGCAAGAGTGGCAGAAGTGATTGGCCATTGGATCAGTGATAAAGATGAGCATTAACCCTAAGCCCGATGCCATTTTATCTAATCGTATTTTAGCTTTGAATATAGGTAGCCCGAACTGTGAATAATAGCGACCCCGTAATCAAGATGGATAACCTAGATCAAGCTGCCATGTTACTGCTTAGCATGGGAGAAAAAGGTGCCGCCCATGTTATGGCGCACTTAGATCGCAATGACGTACAACACCTGAGCCACAAGATGGCTCGCCTCTCTAGCATCACTCAGCATGAGGCAGAAGCAGTGTTGGGGCGTTTTTTCAAACGCTATCAGGAGCAGTCAGGCATCGCTCGCGCATCACGATCTTACTTACAGAAAACCCTCGACTTAGCATTAGGCGACCGGGTAGCAAAGAGTCTTATCGACAGTATTTATGGCGACGAAATTAAAACCTTAGTTAAACGGTTAGAGTGGGTAGATCCTCAACTACTCGCCCATGAGATCTCTAATGAGCATAGCCAATTGCAAGCAGTACTATTAGGGCTACTACCAGCAGAAAGCGCTGCGCAGGTGCTACAAGGTTTACCGGAAGCCGGTCAAGATGAAGTACTCGTGCGTATTGCTCAGCTAGGGGATCTCGATCGAGAGGTCGTTGATGAACTGCGCCAACTCGTCGAACGCTGCATGTTGATGGCAATGGAGAAGAGCCACACGCAAGTCAGCGGTATTCGCCAAGTGGCTGACATTCTCAACCGTTTCGATGGTGATAGAGAGCAGCTGATGGAGATGATAAAACTGCATGATAAACAGCTCGCTAATAACGTCGCCGATAATATGTTCGACTTCATTATTCTAGGTCGACAAAAAGCAGAGACACTACAAGAGATCATGGCTGCCGTGCCTGCTGATGTGCTGGCTCTAGCGCTTAAGGGAATTGATGCTGAACTTAAATCAGCACTACTGGAAGCCCTGCCTAAACGTATGTCTTCGGCAATCGAAACCCAGATAGAAGCTATTGGTACAATTCCATTAAGCCAAGCAATTGCTGCTCGCAAAGAGATAATGGAAATTGCCAAACAGATGATGGATGAAGGCGATATCGAGCTGCAATTATTTGAAGAACAGGTGGTTGACTAATGACTAGTGCTATCGGAAAACAGCTACCACACTGGAGACTGACCGGCGATCATGCTCGCAAGCATCGTTTCTCGCCGCTAGTCACTCCTGAAAATAACCAAGAGCAAAGTGAAGGTAGCTGGCAGGACTTTCAGCAAGCCTTTGACAAAGGTTATGACGAAGGGGTGCAAAAGGGTCACCAAGCTGGCTTTGAGTCTGGTACCGAAGAGGGGCACCAATCTGGTTACGCCGCAGGCTTTAATCAAGGTCGAATTGAGGGTCAGCAAAAAGGCAAAGACAGCATAGACACCGATCTCAATAATATGATCGCCCCATTAGGCGCACTTAAGTCACTGCTTGAAGAGGGCCATGCCCAGCAAGTCAACCAGCAACAGTCCTTGATTTTAGAACTGGTAAAACGCGTGTCACTGCAAGTCATCCGCTGTGAATTAACCTTACAACCGCAGCAGATCCTCGGGTTAGTCGAAGAGACATTAGCCGCCTTGCCAGATGATCCCACCGAAGTAAAAATCCATTTAGAACCGAGTGCCGTCAACAAACTCCGCGAATTAGCAGCCGATAAGATCCAAGATTGGAGCTTAGTGGCTGATGCCAGCATTAGTGCCGGTGGTTGCCGTATTGTGAGTGACACTTCAGATGCAGATGCCTCTGTTGAAACCCGACTCAACACCTGCATGGCACAAGTAGAAGAACATCTGCAACAAACAGTCGCTGACAATGTCACCCCCGCTGAGGCTCAGGTTGAAACTGCATAGTAATATTCTTGACTGGCCTAGCGTTCCAGTCGCACAGGTTTATGGTCGCTTAACGCGAGTTAATGGCCTGCTGCTCGAAGCAGTAGGTTGCCAACTAGGTACCGGTGATCGCTGTTATATCGAATGTCGAGACAACCACAGAGTAGAAGCTGAAGTCGTCGGCTTTTACAAAGATACTCTGTGCTTAATGCCAATCGAACCGACACATAGCCTGATGCCAGGGGCGCGTGTGATGCCAATTGAAGGGCGCTACCAAATCCCCTCAGGCCAAGGTTTACTCGGTAGAGTGCTAAATGGCCTTGGCCAACCACTAGATGATCTCGGCTGTATCAAGCATATGCCCCATGTGCCGCTGCAATTTAAAACCACCAATCCCTTATTACGTAAACCAATCAAAGAACCACTCGATGTAGGCATTAGAGCCATCAATGCGTTACTCCCGGTTGGCCGCGGACAACGCCTTGGACTTTTTGCAGGTTCAGGAGTCGGTAAAAGTGTCCTGCTAGGCATGATGACCCGCTTCACCGAAGCAGATGTCGTGGTTGTAGGTTTGATTGGTGAACGTGGCAGAGAAGTTCGCGAGTTTATCGACGATTCTCTCGGAGAAGAGGGACGTAAACGTGCGGTTGTGGTTGCCGCCCCTGCAGATACCACACCACTGATGCGTATGCGCGCGATGCGCTTATGTCATCAAATTGCTGCGGCCTATCGCGATCAAGGCAAACAGGTACTGCTACTAGTCGATTCATTGACTCGCTACGCCCAAGCTCAACGAGAAATAGCCTTAAGTTTAGGTGAGCCGCCCGCCACCAAAGGCTATCCGCCTTCGGCGTTCGCCCAACTGCCAAGCTTGGTCGAGATGGCAGGCAACAGCCAACACCCTACAGGTACTCTAACCGCGTTCTATACCGTACTGACCGAGGGTGATGATCAACAAGATCCTATTGCTGATTCAGCTAGAGCGATCTTAGATGGTCATATCGTTTTAAGCCGAAAACTGGCCGAACAAGGTCACTTCCCAGCGATAGATATTGCCGCCTCGGTAAGTCGACTAGCGACCCAAGTTGCAAGTGAAGAAACACTACATCAAGGACAGTGGTTTAGGCATATTAATAGCCGCTATAACGAGATCCGAGACCTTCTGCCGCTAGGTGGCTATCAAGCCGGCCATGATCCAGAAATGGATCTGTCGGTCAGTGCTTATCCACACATGGCCACCTTCTTAAAGCAATCAATTTCAGTTGCAGCCGACCATGCACACAGTATCGATGCACTCGCTCAGCTAGTGAATAGCATGGGATATACCCCAGCCAATACGGAGCCGTCATGAAACAGTTATTAAGGCTTTGCCAACAAGAGGAGAAAAAGCTGGGTCAGTTAGGTCAACAGCGCAGTGAAACCCAATGCCGAATCGACTCCGTGTCGCAACAAAAACAGCTATTAAGCCAGATGGTAAAAGAGTATACCGAGCTAAGTTGTAACGCACTGTCACCAATAACGCTGCAAAATAGCGCCCAGATGATAGAAACTATTGCACCAATGCAAAAGCAACTGACTCGCAAGCAGTTATTACTGCAGCAGGAACATCAAAGAATGGATACTTTATGGCGCCAACAACTGGGGCGTCAGCAAGGGATAAAGTGGCTATATCAAGAACGAAAACAGCAACAGCAAGCCCACTTAGAGCGGCAAGAGCAAAAGCAGCAAGATGACCTTGCCAGTCGTTACGCTCTATCGTGATTGACCTTTATGAAGTCTAACCGTTTATTCTAATTTAGGGTTGCCCCAAAACGTGTTAGATCCCATTACTAATGGCTATTATTTCTTAATTCAAATCTAAATCAAAGTCGTGGCGCTTCGCCCACACCAGACCAAAAAGGGGAAAGCGCTTGCCCCCCTTTTGGATATCCCTCAGCGCCCCGGCGAAATTTAAAAAGCGAAATTTCCAACGGGGGAGTTCTGATTCTGCAAATCAATTTGAATACGTTTAGAGTCATTTGGTTACGGTAAAACAGTTAAAACTAAAGCACTATTGCTAAGTATTAACACTTAAACACCAAGTGAAGATGGAGTAGAGGCCTTCGGTTTCATAGCCAGCCCTGTAGCATGCAGAGTTATGAAGCTCAGATGAAAGCGAAGAACGCCTATTATCGCGCAAATAAAGATGCCAAAAACTATCCTGCTAGGCATCGATAATTGTTTAACATCTCACAAAACCTTTAAAAATCAGCCTTATGACAAATGTAAAAAAGTGATACACGGACCCATTGAACAATCTAGGCTCTCTTTCTCCGCACTCAATAAGGCAGTTTATGCAGCCTAAACTTAGCAAATTATCAATTTACAGCAATACCTTAGCAGTGATAGCTTGTTAAAAAACTAACGAGTTGCTAAGAACGTTATCGAGCGACTAATGAATAAGCTGTTAGCCATCTAAATTATGAATCAGACCCCTTTAGTTAAGTTACACGTAGATTTACCAAATCACTGGTCTGTTGGTGGAGAGTCAATGTGGGCAAAGCCCGTCGGTGAAAACCTCTATCAATTGAAAAATATCCCATTTTTTTCTTACGGATTAAATTACAACGACATTGTTAAAGCAATTGCCAAAAATGAAGGTTTTAAGCCCGAGATACTTGAGGTCGTAGAGGCTAGTGGCCACCAAACTCTGAGGGTTATATTTACCGACAATAAAGGTAAAAAAGAGCATATTTCAGTGATCGAATCTATACGAACTGAACATATTGGCTACGAAGGATGGGATGATGAACAATTTACTCTCAACATTACGCCTTCTGGCAATTATGATGAGTTTTTCGATAAACTGGATGAACTAGAATCAAAGGGAATACTTAGTTTTGAGACTTGTGAACAATGCATTGAAGGTAGCTTTGATGCTGTACCAGAAGACGCAGAAAATGGCTAACAAGTAGCTAAATCCAGATTCACCAAGGCTGTCATTCCATTTGCTGAGTAAATCGCCCGCCAGCGCATGGTTCACTTATTAACAGGGATACATGGATACATGGATACATTAGAGAAGCTTGCAAAGAAAAATAAGGCTCAAGAGAAGCACAGAAGTAGTGAGCGCTTTTTAACAACCGTCATGATGCTGGTTTTAATTCCATTTATATTTGGTATTGCTATAGATGTTGGTGTTATTAATTCATCTGATAATTTCAATTTATGGCTTTATGGCGTAGGTGCGCTTGGCTTTGGACTCCCTTTAGCTGCGATGGGAGACTTAATGCTCTTCACGCGCAGATTAAAGCTAACGGGCTTAATGATTGCCCAAGGTTGGTTCATTTACTTTTGGGCTTTTCAAGCCCAATTTTGGCTGGCATTTGCGCCTTTAGTACCTGTATTTGTGCTTTTAAAAATACAGATGCCTAAAATCAAACAAAAAGCAGAGTGCGAGAAAAATAGAGATATGTCGGGTCAGAGTTAACTTTTAATGCGTGTTGGATAATCGTGCTTTTCTAACCCAGTGTAGATGCGGCTGAGACCGTCTAAAATATGGCCCATTCTGTTCCATGCAGTAAATAGTGCCATATATGGACGCTCCGGTAGAGTCAAGACAATAATGTGCCTGCGAAGGGCTAGTTAGCCTTTCGCTGTTTTCCCTCTAGGTTACTTTTTAGATGTTGACTCATACTCCGCTTAAAGCGGTTATACTGCCATATATACGGGCTTAACACCTGTGGTGCGCCCCTGATGAAATTCGTACCTATGCGCCTATGTACTGTTACCAGCCATACGGTCTCGCCTTGCCCATTATCTAGGCTTAGCTGACCTTGCCACTATCAGGCTAACATAGGTTGAACTGAGTCATTCCTTCATCTTCAACAATAACCAAGAGCGGTATTTTTAAGGTGCTATCTCGCTGCTCATATCACCCAGTCGAGTTAACTACTCTTGGCACAACCGAGCTAAGCAAGATAGCGAAACGCTTTACTTTTCCACTAGAGCATATGTGCCATGTTGAGCTTGATAGACCTCTTGCTTTTGAAGCAGTATCCAAATGAGCCGCGCTAATCTGTGGGCGGTGGCCACTACAGTGCAATTAATGCTTTTGCGACTTCTAAGCTGTGTTATCCACTGATTCAAATCATCTTGTTTTTTGCTAGCATGACTGACGACGGTTCTAGCACCGTGTATCAGTTGCCGTCTAAGATAACAGTCCCCCCGC
>NZ_JBFRMK010000104.1:0-8957 GCF_041470405.1 Shewanella sp. 10N.286.45.A1 | reverse complement strand
ATTTTAGCCAATAAAAAAGGCGACAGATAAACTGTCGCCTATAAAAGTGCAATTAGCACCAATTCTTATTTCAAGTATCCATACTTGCTAGTGACTATCCCGGTCAATATCCGTCTTATTTTTATTGCTTTCCGTGCAATTATTTTAGTTTATGGTCTTCCCGACACTTTATTTTTAGTCCTGTTGTCTTCCTGACCACAGCTTCCGTAGATGGTCTTCATGACACATCACAATCCTATCGTCTATCAATGACGCCTAAGTAACCATCCTTGTTAGGTGTATCTAAGTATCTTCCAGTGATAACAAGCTTCCAGCGAGTGCATCCAAAGCAATTTGCTTCCTATGCCAATGTTTGTATCCTACAAACATTCTCCTATTGGTGCGCGTTTCTCTGAATGTAAGGGTAAATGCTAAATAGCGCTTTGGCCTTCCCAACCAAATCCTTACTAAAATTCTTACGACCGGGACTTCAAACTGAAATCTCTACTCTTATTATTTTTAGTGAGTGGTCTCAATAATATTATTATTATTTCGTTAATTTATTCTTATATCTTAAATGTAAAAATACCAAAATCTGAAAGTTATTATTAGATAATTTTTGTACTTACAGTTGGGTTCATCTCGGTACGGGGCTCATTAAACCGAAATCTGTGATCACTGTCAAGTAAGTTTTTGCGGGTAGTTTACGTAAACGTCAAGTAAGTGAGGCGAAAAAGGACAGCATTTGCTGTCCTTTTAGTATTAACTAATATTTACTTAAGGCTTGATATATATTTAGATAATGCGTCCATATCGTCCGCATTTAGCTTCTTGGCGATATCTTGCATCATGCCATTTAAGTCGTTGTTACGATTTGTATCGTGAAACTTATTCAGCTGGATCTTGATGTAGTTAGCGTGTTGTCCGCTAACGTCAGGGAAACCTGCAGCTTCAGAGCCTTTACCTTCAGGTCCGTGACAAGCAATACATGCTGTAATGCCACGAGCAGAGTCACCGCCTTTGTAAAGCTGCTCGCCTAGAGCAGGAACATCTTTAACTTCGATAACTTGTTTGGTTTGGCTTGCATAGAATGCTGCGATATCAGAGATATCTTCGTCGCTAAGCATCATTGCCATACCGCCCATGATTGGGTCTGCACGGCCTTCTTTACCACCTGATTTAGCCGCGCTGCGGAAATCATGTAGTTGCTTTTCGATATAGGTCGTTTGTTGACCTGCAAGTTTAGGGTACATGTCTATCATGCTGTTGCCGTCAACACCGTGACAAGCAGAACAAACAACGGCTTTGGTTTTTCCGGCTTCAGCATTACCTTCAGCCATTACAGGTGAAGACATTGTGGCTAAAACAGACAGCGCAAGAGCTAACTTTTTCATGGCGTTCCAACTTCTTATTAAAATATTTGTCCTGAGCTTACTAGGAAGACCCGCAAGCGTGATAAAATGTATTTTATGTGATCGGGGTAATATTTTACACGAAATTGTGAAAATGTAAGCAACTCTTCGATATTTAACAGAGTTAGTTGAGAAAATTTTGGAGTTAATTGTGAGTGAATCTCGTATCGATTTCCGTAAAGCAGAGTTTTTAATTAGTGCGCCGGACATTGCGCACTTAAATGAATACCTCCCAGGTGACGTTGGGGTGGAGATAGCCTTTGCGGGTCGTTCGAACGCAGGTAAGTCCAGTGCGCTAAACTTATTAACTGAGCAAAAAATTGCACGTACCAGTAAAACGCCTGGTCGAACGCAGTTGATTAACGTGTTTAAACTAGATAAACATCGCCGCTTGGTGGATTTGCCGGGATATGGTTTTGCTCAAGTTCCATTGGCACTTAAAAAGAAGTGGCAGCAAGCGCTAGGTGAATACTTACTTAAGCGAGAATGTTTAAGTGGCGTTGTTGTGTTGATGGATATTCGTCATCCACTGAAAGATCTTGATATGCAGATGATTGAGTGGGCAGTTGAAAGTGATATTCCCGTTCTAGCACTATTAACTAAGGCTGATAAGCTGGGTCAAAGTGCCAGAATGAAAATGGTCAATGAAGTGCGTAAAAAGCTGAGTAACTTTGATGATGCGGTAAAAGTAGAAGCCTTTTCTTCATTGAAAGGGATTGGTAAAGGCAAAGTATTGGGCATTCTTGACCAGTGGTGCAAACCAGACTGGTTGCAAGAGCAGTTGACTGCAGAAGCGATTGAAGCGCAAATAGAATCAGATAAGTAGTCAGCTCACCAACATTAATTGGTATGAATAACGCTCCTAATGACAGGGGCGTTTTTTTTAGCTAAAAAAAACCGACGGAATAAACCATCGGCGTAAATTAGCTCTTTTGGGGAGAAGCTAAATTCAACAAGACTCAAGACCTACCAAGCTATGTTGATAGTGCTTAATGAACACAGCATAACCGTTTTTTTGACCGAATTAAAGTATTTACTCTAAAATTTATTTTAGACGAAAAAAAGCCCCAGCAGATTAGATCTGCTGGGGCGCCATAATTTGGCAATTCACTTCAAATCAGCGAATTTAAAAAAAGGTCTGAAAGATAGAACATCTTAACCTCTGTACCCTACGCAGAGAATATTACCCTATTAACCGTATTATGAAAAACAGTTTTTGTAAAAAACACACAATAATGTGACGCCGATCCCAAGAATCGTTCAATAAAAATACATGTTTTGATCAGTACATTTCATATTACTGATTTAAAAACATAAGCTTGCATTGGTTTTTAATTGAACAGTTTATTAGCGAGATAGATTATGGATTTTCTGTTCAGTGGATGAACTGGCTAGCCGTTTTCACAAAGGGGCTGTCGGGGTCTGGCTGGCAGGTTTAGATTAATGTGATGCTGATGATTAGATTAATAGAGCTGACTGATAGCAATCAGCTCTATAGGGCTTAATTTTATGTAATTGATTAGGCGAGATTTGATCATCTCTAACCAGTCACAATCAATTTAGTGTGCCTGCTCCCAGTTGTCACCAATGCCGGCTTCTGCAAGCAGTTCTACATCGAGTGTTGCTGCTGCAGCCATCAACTCACAGATTTTCACTTGCAAGCTATCCGCTTTATCAGCGTCAACTTCAAACACTAATTCATCGTGCACCTGCATGATCATGGTAATTTCACCATTGGTTTCTGTTGCAATCCAGTTGGCAATATTAATCATGGCTTTTTTGATTATATCGGCAGCCGTGCCCTGCATCGGTGCGTTGATCGCTGCACGCTCCGCTGCTTGCCTGCGCATTGCATTGCGGTCCTTAATTGCTGGTAGATATAAACGGCGACCAAATAATGTTGATACATAGCCTAGATCAGCTGCAATTGCGCGGGTCTCCTCCATGTAGTTGAGTACGCCCGGGTAGCGTTTAAAGTAGGTATCGATATAACGTTGTGCTTCAGCACGAGGAATATCTAGTTGCTTAGCTAAACCAAAGGCCGACATACCATAAATTAGACCGAAGTTGACCGCTTTGGCGCGGCGGCGTTGATCGCTGCTGACTTCACTGAAGTCTACATCAAACACTTCTGCTGCCGTGGCTTTATGAATGTCTTTACCTTCAGCAAAAGCTGTTAATAGCCCTTTGTCTTGCGACAGGTGAGCCATAATCCTTAACTCGATTTGAGAGTAATCGGCAGCAAGAATTTTTCTGCCCTCAGGTGCAATAAACGCATGGCGAATACGGCGGCCCTCTTCGGTGCGGATCGGGATATTTTGCAGATTGGGTTCACTAGAAGAAAGTCGACCTGTTGCCGCATTTGCTTGATGGTAACTAGTGTGGACGCGTCCAGACTGGGCGTTGACCATGAGCGGTAGTTTGTCAGTGTAGGTACTCTTTAACTTAGCAAGGCTACGATGCTCAAGAATAATTTTGGGTAGTGGATAATCAAGTGCTAACTCAATTAATACCTCTTCAGCCGTAGAGGGGGCACCTTTTGGAGTCTTCTTGATAACAGGATAGCCGAGCTTTTCAAAAAATAGCTCTTGTAGCTGTTTTGGTGAGGCTAAATTAAAAGGCTGGCCTGCAATCTCATGAGCCTTGGTTTGCAGCTCATCTATTTTACGAGCTAGCTCTTCGCTTTGTTGGCCTAACAACATGCTGTCGATCAGTACGCCTTGGCGTTCGATATTCGATAAAATATCAATGAGTGGCAGTTCGATATCAGTAAATACACTGGCAAGTTCTGGTAGCTTCTCTAATCGAGGCCACAAGTGTTGATGCAGTCTTAGGGTGATGTCTGCGTCTTCTGCCGCATAAGGTGCTGCAGTTTCCAGTGGGATCTGGTTAAACGTCAGTTGTTTTGCGCCTTTGCCGGCAATTTCTTCAAAACTTATATTTTTATGACCAAGATATTTAAGCGCTAAGTCATCCATATTGTGTTTCGATGCAACAGAGTTAAATACATAGGACTCAAGCATAGTGTCGAACTGTACACCTTTGAGCTTAATACCGGCATTAGCGAAAATGCTGATATCGTATTTAAGATTTTGACCAACCTTTTTAATTGCTTCATTTTCTAACAATGGTGTTAGTTTCTCAAAAACCATTGCTTTATCTAGTTGCTCTGGTGCATCTACGTAGTCATGAGACAAGGGCAGGTAGGCAGCTTTGCCCACTTCTACTGCAAATGATATCCCAACCAGCTCCGCTTCCATGTAGTTAAGACTCGTGGTCTCAGTATCAATGGCGATGAGATCTGCTTTGCTAAGTGTTGCAATCCAGTTGTCGAGTTGCTCAACAGACAAAATAGTGTCGTATTCAGTTTCAATATCTTGTTTAACGACAACTTCATCATTGTCTTCACTCGCACTAGCGCTAGATTTGTTATCTAGTACTTCTGCTAACCAACGCTTAAACTCCATTTCACCATAGCATTTAACTAGCTCATCTTTATTGGCTGGTGCTATGTCCATGGTGCGCCAATCTTGATCGAGCTCTACATCAAGCTTAATGGTGGCAAGTTCGTAACTTAGTTTGAGCATATCGCCATGCTCTGCAATTTTTGCTGGCATGGTTTTCGAGCCGCGAAAACCTAGCGCCGGCATTTTTTCTGGAGCAGCGAGAATATTATCAACGCCGCCGACACCGAGTAACATTGCCAGTGCGGTTTTCTCACCGACACCAGGCAAGCCGGGAATGTTATCGGCCTTATCTCCCTGCAAAGCAAGCAGGTCGATGATAAGTTCTGGGCCGACTCCAAATTTTTCGGTGACTTCAGCAGGGCCCATCACTGTATTCGTCATGGTATTAATTAAGGTGACGTTTTCATCTACCAGCTGCGCCATATCTTTATCACCAGTACTAATGAGTACTGCACGGCCCTCTTTGCTGGCCTGAGTGGCAATGGTACCAATAACATCATCAGCTTCTACGCCGGGAATACAAACCAGCGGTAAACCGAGTGCTTTGATTATTTGGTGCAGAGGAGCGATTTGTGTACGCAGGTCATCAGGCATGGGTGGACGCTGAGCTTTATACTCCGAATACATATCGTTACGAAATGTCTTACCTTTTGCATCAAACACAACCGCCATTTGGCTAGGCTTGTATTGATTCAACAGGCTACGAAGCATGTTAATTACGCCATATACAGCACCAGTTGCTTCACCTTTAGAGTTGGTCAAATGTGGTGGAGCGTAATAGGCGCGGTAAAGGTAGGAGGATCCATCCACAAGAACTAAAGGGTTGTCGGCAATTTTTGGCATAATAGGTATTCGTTTATCGCGTTTCGATGATGGCGCTAGCATGCCATATCAAGCCAATTTCAGCTACGGATAAATATTAGAGTGCCTGTGGATAACTCTGTGCATGGAACAGGGTAACTTAAAGTGTATGAACTTTTAAAGGAAAATGCTGCAGGTGTAACGTATTGAAAACTAGGTGTATTTTCTAATTGTGTGAAGTGGATGTTATTTTGAATAAATAAACTATAAATGTGGACTTTTTATTTTTATTCGCTTTATAAACCTAATCCTTGGTCAAATTATCGCCATTTGCTAAAGTGCAGTGATAACTTAGCACGATAATTAATCTGATCAAGTGCTTTATTGCAATTTTGTTAAAACAATATGATATATAAATGGAGATTTTAATGAAAAAAGTCGCAGTTCTTTTTAGTGGTAGTGGCGTCTTTGATGGCACGGAACTACATGAGTCTGTTTTAGCCTTGTTAGAGATTGCACGTGCAGGGGCTTGTTATCAGTGTTTTGCTCCTGATGTTGCTCAATTGCATGTGGTTAATCATCTCACTGGAGAGGTGGATGCAAGCGATAGTCGTAATGTATTGGTTGAGTCCGCACGGATCGCGCGTGGTGATATTATGGCTGTGACTGCTTTAGATATTAACGAGTTTGATGCATTGATTATTCCAGGGGGCTTTGGCGCCGCAAAAAATCTTTGTAATTTTGCAGTGGCAGGAGCTGAGCATGTTGTGGATTCGAGTGTAAAACAGTTTATTGGCCAGTTTACTCAAGCTAAAAAGCCTGTTGGTTTTATCTGCATATCGCCGATAATGATCCCGCAGTTTTATGGTGCTGGTGTTAAAGGAACCATTGGTTCCGATAGCAACACTGCCGCGGCATTTGAGCGGCAAGGAGGCAGCCATCAAGTTGCTGCTGTTGACGATATTGTAATCGATGAGGCTAATAAAGTGGTGAGTACACCTGCTTATATGCTTGCTGATAACATTATTGAAGCTCATAGCGGTATTGAAAAGCTAGTTAAACAAATATTGTTAATGGCTGAGTAAGCGACAAGAAAAAGGTGCCATTTACTGGCACCTTTAATGTGTAACGAGTGAGAGTCTTAGCTTAGCTTTTTAAGCTCCAATGCTGCTTGGCTACCAACATACTTAGCATCAATCAGTGAAAGCTCTTCTCCTGTCTTCCCTCCCATAGGAGGTGAAAAAGACAATCGTTTGTAGTCATCACTCAGTGTTTGCCAGCGGATCTTATCATCCCTCGAACCGTGAGGGTAAAGACCGACAGTAATGGCATTATGTAGACTTGCAACATGCAGTGGACCCGTTGAGCCTGCAATCATCATATCTGCAGCGACTAATGAACGAGAGAACTCGCCGATATCTTTTATCGGTTTCGCCATGAGGGCGTTATGTCCAGCGGCTGTAATTAACTCAACTACACTGGCAGCTAAAGGCTCTTCAGTTGGGCCAAAGGTGACGATAAACTTAACTTCGACGTCTGAATCTTTAGCAATCACATCAGCTATAGTGGCGAATTGCTCTGGAGATAGTGAGCCTTCTGACCCGCCACTACCCGGATGAATAAAGATAAGCTTTTCATTATCCGCTTTCCCGTAGAATTGCTGCCATTGAGCTTTCTCTCCGCTAACATCCCATAAACGCCATTTGATATCAGCTGGGGGAATATATTGCTGGCATAAAAAGTACTCGATATGATCTGTGCAATAGCGCCATTCAGGCTTTAGGCATGCACTGCGATTCAGTGGTGCTCTGTGGGTATATAAATATTGGAACCATTTTCTTCGCTGGCCTAGCCGATAGGGAATGCCCGCAGCTTTAATGACTTTAGTCATATCTTTATGGCTATGCATCACAATGGCTGCATCGTAGCGGTTAGCTTTGATTAGCTCAACGAGGTTCGAATCACCTTTTTTATAAATAAGTAGGTTGTCTATAAAGTCGAACTGACAAGCCAATGAATGGATCAAGGGAGAAACGATAACATCGATTTGAGCGTCGGGCATTGAACGTTTTAACAATGATATTGCTGGTAATGAATGACAAAAATCACCCAGCTTATCGACTCTGACAATCAATATCCGCTTCATGGATGGAAACCTTGATAAAATAAAATCAGTTATACATGTTCGCCTATAAGATGACAATTGAGTCTATGGGATTGTATGACCTCTAACTTGTTAGGTTGTTTTAGCTGGATAACAGATCATCAAAATTACATGATACAGATTGGGCGTTGCGTATCTGCTGCTATTAAGTGTATTTTTTCTGGCTATCGAGAAAGCCTTGCAGTACACCAGCTAATAATCCACCCAAGTGTGCACCGTTAGCAATAGAAAGACCGAACATGTCGGTAAAACCAAAAACAAGCCACAACAACATAAAACCGATGTAAGCAGGCGGCAGTCCGATCCCTGATTCAGGGCGCCTAATCCCCATAATCCAGGTGTAGCCGACGACCGCGTATACCACTCCTGATAGTCCACCGAAATTCGGTCCAGCCATAAAATACTGCAAAATATTCGGCAAAGTACCGCCAACCAGCAGCAGGATAAACAGTGGTTTAAAGCCTATTTTGTTTTCAATCTTGCCGCCTAAGTACCACCACCATAATAGGTTAAAGATGATGTGCATCGTCGAAAAGTGGATAAGACTTGGGGTGAATAATCGCCAGAATTCACTGAGTGAGGCGGGAGAGGTGGCGCCAAAAAAGGATAAACTCTCAAAAATGGGGCTAGCAAAGCCGAGGTTCATGGCTGCATAAATAATCACACAGCTAAAAAATACCGCTAGAGTAAGCGGGCCTGCTCCGGTGATAAATTGGCTGACTAACTGCAGACCGGGATTGCCGTAGTCTAGTTGGGTCTGGGTGCTGCCATTTTCCCATGAGGCTGCGAGATACTTCTCATCATAGGGGTTACTAAGAAACGCATGGTATTCTTGCTGAACTCGAGATAGTTGAGCTTCATCGTGCAGTACCAGCAATACCCCTTGCTCAGCAGGCATAATGCTACAGGTGATGTTCTGCCCTTTGAGATAGTCGATGAGAGCTTGTGCTGCTCTGCCATTGGGTAAGCTGCCTATCTCAATCATCGATCTCTCCTGCTGTAATTAATGAAACGAGTATTATACCAATCAGTATAAGAAGTTGATCTACTCAGAGCGTTTTTGGCAAGCTAATTCAAGGCAGGCTAATTCAACGTGAGTAATGACATAATGGTTATTCCCTTATGAGTTTATTC
>NZ_JBFRMK010000103.1:29904-32635 GCF_041470405.1 Shewanella sp. 10N.286.45.A1 | reverse complement strand
TTAACTGACCGGCATTACCAGTAGGCGGTTTTTTTATGGGTAGGGAAACAAGGTAAAAGTAGTATTAGAAAGCGTAGCTTGCTGACGCTAATACTGTGCCGTCGTTTCTCCAAGGCTCAGACGAGTCGATGATATTGTCTGAACTTAGGTTGGTATCTAACCAAGCTAGAGACAGCGCTACGCCGCCAAGCTCAGTGGAGACACCAATAGAGTAATCGGCGTAGTCTTCACCCCAATCATAGTCTGCACCGTCGCCATAGCTGTAACCTACGTGAGCATCAATACTCCAGTTTTCAAAAATCTCATAGGAGTAGTTAAGCTCGGTATAGTTTAACGCGACATCGGCATTGGAATAATCATTGGTATACCACTGCGCAAGATGGAAATCGCCATAGTATAAGCCGACTGAAGCTTCTAAATACTGCGAGCTTTCATCTTGTCCTGGGTAAGTGTAGTAAGTCAATGTAACGTCATATTCCCACTCTTCATCGGCACCGAAAGCCCCAGCATATCCAGCATAAATATCAACTTCTACATCGGCATCGTAGCTAGCATCATCAACATTACTTGCCCACACACCAAGGAAAATACCATTTTCCATGCTGTAATCAACACTGCCCTGAACGGCAAAGTCACCCGCGGTTTGAGATACGCCACGGAAGCGATAATCATTGGTGACTCCAATTTCACCAGAGAACTCTGCTTGAGCAAGTGGTGCAATTAGCGCTGTTGATAAGGTTAGACCGACAACTTGGGCAATCCGTTTTTTATTTAATTTCTTATACACGGTAGTATCTCCATTTTACTATGTTGACTTAGACGCTCCATTATTATGTTTTAAGCATCTTATGGTTTTGCCAAACAGCAGCGTTTGCTACGACCTCATGGCTAAAAATGATTTCAGCGCCTCGTAGGCTCGAAAATCACATACACTTTGCGGCAATCTTCAAGTACCTCCCAGGTACCCTCAAACCCCGCTGGGATCACAAATCTATCACCTGTTTTTACGGTGGTTTGGTTACCGTCGCTGTCGGTGACTACACTCGACCCGGATAGAATTTCGCAGTATTCATGTTCGCTGTAACAGACTTTCCAGCGGCCAATATCACCTTGCCAAACCCCAGCGTGAAATTGGTCACAATCACTTGAGTAATGGTTTTGCAGCTGCTGTTCAGGATCGCCCTGAAGCCGTTTTTCTGCAGCTAGCTTGTAACGTTCTACGGCGGTATTGATGGCCGCAAAATCAATAATTGAATCAATGCCTATGCTCATCGGACTCTCTATTCCCTTTACTTGCATGAGTTATGTTGTTGGGTGATAACAACGACAAATGCGCAGCGTTAACTGCGCATCAATCGGTTATTTCATTGTTGGCATAACAAACTCTGCTTTGGCTTGCTTGCTTGGTTGAGGCCAGCGAGCGGTAATCGCTTTACGTTTGGTGTAAAAGCGTACTCCATCTGGGCCATGCATATGTAGAGGACCAAACAGTGAACGCTTCCAGCCGCCAAAACTATGGAAAGCCATTGGAACAGGGATTGGTACGTTCACTCCAACCATGCCCACTTGCACGTGATGGCAGAAATGACGCGCCGCTTCACCACTTTGGGTAAAGATGGCGGTGCCATTACCAAACTCATGATCATTGATGAGTTGCAGCGCTTCGGCGTAGTCTTTTACTCGCACAATGGCGAGGACTGGGCCAAAGATCTCCTCTTTATAGATAGTCATCTCAGGGGTGACATGGTCAAACAAACAGCCACCTAAGAAATAACCTTGTTCATGGTAAGCAACGGTTAGCGCTCTGCCATCGGCAAGTAATTTGGCACCTTCGTTGAGACCCGTTTCAACATAGCTGGTCACTTTTTCTAAGTGTTGCGCCGAGATAAGAGGGCCCATATCCATCTCAGGTGTTACGCCGTTGCCGACCTTTAGTGATTTTATTTGTGGCAGTAGCTTTTCAACAAGGGCATCGCCAGAGTCACCAACCGCTAGCACCACTGATATCGCCATGCAACGTTCGCCAGCACTACCGTAGGCTGCACCCATAAGTGCGCCAACGGCTTGGTCAAGATCGGCGTGAGGCATTAATACCATGTGGTTTTTAGCACCGCCTAAGGCTTGAACACGTTTACCGTGTGCTGAAGCGGTGGCATAAATGTATTCTGCAATAGGGGTTGAGCCAACAAAGCTAACCGCATGTACATCTTTGTGCGTTAGCAGGGTATCTACCGCTTCTTTGTCGCCATTAACGACGTTGAATACCCCATCAGGTAATCCTGCTTCGGTAAGTAGTTCAGCCATACGCATTACTGAGCTTGGGTCTTTCTCCGATGGCTTCATGATAAAGCTATTACCGCAGGCTATCGCAATTGGGAACATCCACATGGGTACCATCACTGGGAAGTTGAACGGTGCAATACCTGCAACAACGCCCAATGATTGGTTTAAGGTCCACGCATCGACACCGCCGCCGACCTGCTCTGTATGCTCACCTTTCAATAGGTGTGGAATACCACATTCAAATTCAACCACTTCTAGACCGCGAATGAGCTCACCTTTTGCATCATCCAGTACTTTGCCGTGCTCACGAGTGATCAGCTCTGCCATCTCATCCATATTAGCTTCGACCAACGCTTTGAATTTGAATAGCACTCGAGAAGGGTTAAGTGGAGTAGAATCAAATATATAGACACCCATAGATAATGGCATCAATCGCGACCTCCTACTA
>NZ_JBFRMK010000103.1:0-29228 GCF_041470405.1 Shewanella sp. 10N.286.45.A1 | reverse complement strand
ATCGCGACCTCCTACTATGCTTACTTTGAGCATTGAACAAGGAGGTTGCATGCCAAGGCCAAGACGAACTCTCATTAGTATTGAGCTCTTTATTTGGTAAGAAGTCCCTATTATCACTGCTGCAGCCGCGTCGTTCGGCGTGCATGCTGTCGAAACAAAAAGTGTGTGGGGATGATAAATACACAGGTAAAAACTACGACCATCGCCGTGGTTGGGTTGAAACGCAAATATTGAAGCTTACTGAGGTGTTTGCTATTGACGTTGCGGCATACGCATTCTTTACCAAAGAGAGGGAGTAATCATTTGCACCTTGTACTTTATATTGATTTAGAGACCGTGAATCGCTGGTCAGGTAGAGAGGTTGTCGAGCAATGGCATAAACTGTTCAATGGCACAGCGTTGACGCAAAAGTTTGTTAAAGGTGAAGTGATTGAAGAGTGCATGGTCGCACAACTTAAACAGCTTATCGCGACTTACCGCTCACGCCTTAGTGACATCAGTTGCTAACGTTTTCATAAGAGTTGCGGTGCTTGAATGAACCTATCGCCAGGCAAGCTAATCTTGAAGATAACTGCACCGGGCACTTCTGGGAGGGGCGTTTCAAGTCTCAGGCGTTGTTAGATGAAGCTGCAGTCCTTGCCTGTATGGCGTATGTGGAACTCAACCCTATTCGTGCCAAGATGGCGAATACACCGGAGAAATCTAATTTTACGAGTATCAAATTAAGAATCGAAGCTGCACTAAAAGGCGAGCAGCCCAAGTCACTCTTGCCCTTTATTGGTAACGAAAGAGTCAATCAGCCTAAAGGCATTGCATTCTCGCTAAAAGACTATTTAATCCTAGTCGATGAAACGGGAAGGGTTATTCGTGATGATAAGCGTGGGGCTATCTCTTCAAGTGCAGAAACCATTTTGAATCGACTCAATATACCATCAACGAACTGGGTTAGAATCGTCACGGAGTTTGGCCAATTATTTCATGGTCCGGTTGGTACGCTGCAGGAGCTTAATCGTTATTGTGAACACTTAAGTAAACGACGACGGCACTTTTCCAACAGTTGTCAATTTATACAAGTCAGCTAATTTAAAGCAGTACTTTTTGCCACCTTCTCCTCTATATTCCCAATACAGTTAGCTAGTTACGTCTTCGAGCACATTGTTGTGGCTTCATTCATCAATTTTACCTTTTGTTCTTCCGCAATAAGCATTGAAAGTACTTTTGTAGAAGTAGGGCAAGTTAGTATCAGTTGATATTGAGAGGGAAGCTGGCTATGTTATTGATTTATAGTGGCTGGCTAATATCAAAGCTTTGAAATAAAACAAGCTTTGAAATAAAATCAAACCCAAACCCAAACCCAAACCCAAACCCAAACCCAAACCCAAACCCAAAAACAAACCCAAATCCAAACCCAAAAACAAACCCAAATCCAAAAACAAACCCAAATCCAAGCTCAACCCCGAAAGTTCTGCGGACCTAGTGATTGTTGTGGGGAGCAACTAGAAAGGGTAATGGTTAAAGATATCGTCTATCATTTCAGCTAATGGCGCGTCTCCATCGCAGGTTCTGCTGTATGTGCGCAGACCTGAGATCTGGATCTGAATATGGCAAGCTAACTTCTTAGCATCTTTATCTTTGCTAATGTCACCTAGATCTTGGGCTTCTATAATGAGTTTTTCAAACTCATGTTCCATCGCTTTCAATGAGTCTTTTGCAGCTTGCAATAGCTCCTGCTGCTCATTGGTTAGTTCAGCAATGGTTTTAGCTAGCATGCACAAAGGACTTGGCGCGCAAGCTCGCTGTTCAATAATCATTCTTTTCATAAAGGCTTTTAGCGCCTCAATTGGCGAGCTAGCTTCTGTACGAGATTGCGCGAGTTGTTCGATACCAGCTTGGGTATAACTTGCTAAAGCTTCCTTAAATAATCCCTCTTTACTACCGAAAGTCGCGTAAATACTGCCGGGGCGCATATCGATGACATCCTGTAAATTACGCATAGAAGTAGCATGAAAACCTTTCTCCCAATACAAGTCTTTTGCTTTTTCAACAACCTGTTCTCGATTGAATTTTGCATTCTTTGCCATATAGCCATCATACCAATAAAAAGTTTGAACGATTGTTCAATTTTATCTTGAACGATCGTTCAAGGCTAGTTATATTGTTTTTAAAGAAAGCGATGTTGTTTTTAAATCGAGTAATCAGAGTGACGTAGTTGCTCTTGAATTAGTGAATCAAGTAATACTTACTTTAGGAATATCCTCATGAATGACTTTAAATTTCATACCGTTGAATCTGCACCAGCTGAGAGTAAAGCTATTTTAGAAGGCGCTGAGAAACAGATGGGAAGAATACCCGGCTTATATTCAGTGATGGCTGAGTCACCCAATATTTTGCAAGCGTATACGCAATTGCACCAGCAATTCACCAGTTCGTCTTTTGATGCTGAAGAGCTCACCGTTGTATGGCAAACCATTAACGTAGAACATGAATGCCATTATTGTGTTCCTGCTCATACAGGTATTGCGCACTCAATGAAAGTGGACCCCGCTTTAACTGAGGCGTTGCGTAATCGTCAACCAATGCCAACTGCGAAGCTGCAGGCACTACAAGACTTAACGTTGAGTATGGTGCGTAATAGAGGCAATGTTGAGCCCGCAGAGTTAGAGGCATTTTACGCTGCAGGTTACGAACAAAAGCAGGTACTAGAGATAATCCTAGGCTTATCGCAAAAAGTGATCAGCAACTACGTTAATCATGTAGCCAAGACTCCGGTAGACAAAATGTTCGAGCAGTTTGCTTGGTAGCGGATAGCGGCATAAAAAATGTGAGTCAACAGACAAAGCCTGTAGAGAAATCTGCGGGATTTCTGGTTATCAGTCTAGGGGATAATATAGATAGTCTATTTAAAACAGTATGTTACAGGTGTTAGCTTGTAGTGCAAATAAAAAGCACTATGAAAGCGCCTTGCTGTATCTAGCATGGTAAGCCATGAGAAACCATTATGAAAATCGAGGTATTACATTGTGAAGACCGCAGCGTATTTGACGCATTAGTTGCCGGTCTTCGCCAGCATAGAAATGAAAACATCGGTGATGAGGACACTCTGCCATTGTCCGTTGTCGCCAGAGATGACGCCGGAAAGATTATTGGCGGTGTTACCGGCCGCAGTATTTACAAAAACTTTCTCATTGAAGTGGTGTGGGTCGATAAAGCGGCCCGTGGCAACGGTCTTGGACGTCAGTTAATGCTACAGGCAGAAGAGCAGGCTAAGCAAAGAGGTTGCCTCGCGGCTCAACTTGATACTTTGTCTTTTCAAGCACCGCAGTTTTATCAAAAGCTAGGATTTGAAGTTGTAGGAACTGTGCCAGAGTTTGCTGGCAGTCCTGCCCGTTATTTTATGTTGAAAAAGTATTAAACCTGCTTCTATGTAGCGCTAAGTAAATTCATTTATATTAGGCGCGGTGGATCTGCCGGCCTTATACCAATCATCTGACAACGATAGCTTTAGATTAAATTGAATAACAGCAGCTGACTGCTCTGCTGTTGCTAATATCATGCAGCGAGTTTAAAAAATATCTCTGAATCTATGATACAGCATGCCCATAGCAAGCAGCGGCGAACGTAGGTAAGGACCTCCTGGGAATGTCATGTGAGGGATCTGTGCAAAAATATCAAACCGTTCTGCTTGAGTGCTAATGGCTTCTGCAATCAGTTTGGCTGCCATATGGGTAGCATTTACGCCGTGGCCTGCATAAGCCTGAGCGTAGAAAATATTTTTCGCATCTGGCAAGCGGCCTTTTTGCGCGAGTTCTATCGCAGTATTAATGCCACTAAAGCCACCACCTACAACACATACGTCAACATCGAATACCCCTTCCAATCGGGGTGATTGGTGTAGCTCTTTTGCTGTGGCAAAGTAATATGAGGCAGGGTATTGCTCACTATGCACCGGGCTTTTAGTTGACATATTTTCTCCAAGCATTTGTTTTTATTGTGAATTGGACTTGGGACAGTATACTCAAGACTGTGCAAATAAATTATTTACAGATGTTCGTTATTTTTAACACGCTTTTCTGTAGAATACAAACACGCCCGATAAAATGAACAGTACTTATTTGATTAAGCTGTACTGCATTAGAACTGGAACGTGCGTTTTGATTGTTCTGCATGTTGTTGGAGGCATAGAATGACAACTTCAATTAGGGGAAAGAATTTGGATATTGGAGCAAGCCTTAAAACCGTTAGAAAAGAGAAAGGCTTATCACAGCGCGAACTTGCTAAGCGCGCAGGTGTAACTAACAGTACCATCTCGATGATTGAGAAAAATAGCGTTAGTCCGTCAGTGAGCTCTTTGAAAAAAGTACTATCTGGATTACCTATGTCTTTGGTGGAGTTTTTTTCCATTGAAGATGAGACTGTCAGCGAACAGAAGGTGGTTTATCGTAGCGATGAACTTTTGGATATCGGTGATGGTGTTTTAGACCTCAAATTAATTGGACGAGATTTTCCGAATCGTGCCATGTCTGTGATGAGTGAAACTTACCCTCCAGGTGCTGATACTGGCATTGAGATGCTTAAGCACGAAGGGCAAGAAGCTGCGATGGTGATTGAAGGGAAACTCGAGCTCACCGTCGGTGAAGAGGTCTTTGAACTTAACGAAGGTGATAGCTATTACTTTAATAGTGAACTACCTCATCGTTTTCGCAACCCGTTTGATACGCCTTGCCGTATCGTTAGCGCGACCACTCCAGCAAACTTCTAACCGCATAAGTAAACCATTTATAAGCCCTCACCAGCTAGATACTGATTTAGCTGGTGGCTTTTGGTCGCTTTTTTACGCTAATGTCCAGCGCCCTTCCAAAATTACAACGTCCCATGTGTAAATAATATAAAGCAAAATCGCGCAGTTTGTGTGAAGCGCGTCAACATTGAAAAACATGAGTAAAGTACTCAACTATTGCCTGTTAATGCCACTGTTTTACCTGCAAAACAAACGGTTGTATCTTTAAGTTGTTGTGGTTAATGGCTTTTTGCTTTTAGTTCGATATTATTTATATTCGTGGCTGTTAATCTGTTTCCTAGTTTCAAAATTAAGTGTGCTGTGTGAAAAAATGAACATTCGGGTGTAATTTGTTCATTATAAAAAATTCGTAAATTAAGATTAAAAATTATTATAAAAACCATTGAAAAAACTCTGAATACGAAGGATTGAAGGTGTTATATGTCGGAAGTAGGGCTCGCGGTAGTAGGTGTGACGGCATGCAATCAACAGTTAAGTTTGCATCCATTTAACATTGTTGGCGAAAGTACTTATTAGCTATAGCAGATGCGACTCAAGCTTGGCCTCTGGTTATCCCGTCGTTGGGGCATTGCCCAGCCGAAACCGTATTAGCGAGACTCGACGGTATTCTGTTTACAGGTTCTCCCTCAAACATTGAGCCGCACCATTTTGATGGACCTGCAAGCGAAGCGGGCACGCATCACGACCCTAAGCGAGACGCCACTACTTTACCGTTAATTCATGCTGCTATTAAGGCGGGCGTACCAGTACTTGGGATCTGTCGTGGCTTTCAAGAGATGAATGTTGCCTTTGGTGGCAGTTTGCATCAGAAATTACACGAGGTAGGCGGGTTTATTGAGCACCGTGAAGACAAAACGGCACCCGTTGAAGAGCAATACGGTTTATCCCATGAGGTCAAGATAGAGCCTGGGGGACTGCTTCACGATGCATGGGGCCGCAGCTCCGCAGAGGTGAACTCTGTGTACACTCAAGGCGTTGCGGCCAGAAGCATATGCAAATGATGGGTTAATAGAAGCGTTTTCAGTTAAAGACGCAAACAATTTTGCATTAGGTGTTCAATGGCATCCAGAGTGGAAAGTGTTAGATAACGCTTTTTATACTGCAGTTTTTAAGGCCTTTAATCAGGCATGTCAGCGCCGTGCAGCGAGCAGAGTAAAATAATAATGAAAAAGTTAATTAGCTATTTAAAAGACGAAAAGATCACCGAAGTTGAATGTGTTGTCTGTGATATGACTGGTATTGCTAGAGGCAAGATTGCGCCAGTGGGGAAGTTCATTGATGAAAAAGGCATGCGTATGCCTGAAAGCGTGCTGTTGCAGACGGTGACCGGTGATTATGTTGAAGATGAAGCTTATGACGCTTTACTGGATGCCGCTGATATCGATTTCGTTTGTGTTCCAGATGAAAATGCAGTTTATAAACTGCCTTGGACGATTGAAGCTACGGCGCAAGTGATTCACGATACTTACGATAAAATGGGTAATCCGATAGAACTGTCTCCACGCAACCTACTTAAGAAAGTACTTAAGTTGTATGAAGATAAGGGCTGGAAGCCTGTTGTAGCCCCAGAAATGGAGTTTTATCTTACCCGCATTAATGAAGATCCCGATCAGCCGCTTATTCCGCCTGTTGGTCGCTCAGGTCGTCAAGAGTCTGGGCGTCAATCGTTCTCAATTGATGCTGCCAATGAATACGATCCGCTATTTGAAGATATGTATGACTGGTGTGAGATTCAAGGTTTAGATATCGATACCTTGATCCATGAAGAGGGCACTGCGCAAATGGAGATTAACTTCTCCCACGGTGATGCATTGACGCTTGCTGACCAAGTGTTTGTATTTAAGCGTACCTTGCGTGAAGCGGCGCTGAAACACAATGTCTGTGCCACCTTTATGGCAAAACCTATCACTAATGAGCCTGGCAGTGCGATGCACTTGCATCAAAGCATTGTTGACATTAAATCAGGCAAGAACATTTTCTCTAACGAAGATGGTAGCAAAGGCCCACTGTTCTATAGCTACATTGGTGGCCTGCAGAAATTCATCCCAGAACTACTGCCACTCTTCGCGCCAAATGTGAACTCTTTCCGCCGCTTCCTACCAGGCACGTCGGCGCCAGTTAATCTGGAATGGGGCGAAGAAAATCGCACCTGTGGTCTGCGTATTCCTGAATCTTCACCGCAAAACCTACGAATTGAGAACCGTATTGCTGGCGCTGATGCCAACAGTTACCTGTCGATAGCAGCAAGCTTACTCTGTGGCTATATGGGTATGGTTGAAGATGTTAAACCTATGACGCCAGTTCAAGGCCGTGCCAATGAAACCCGTAGCGGGATCTCTCTGCCACTGACCCTGGAAGAAGCTTTGGCTGTAATGGCTGAGAGCTCAGCGTGTCGTGAGTACTTAGGAGAGATTTTTACTAACGGCTATGTGGCCGTTAAACAAGCCGATTTAGAGAACTACCGCCAAGTGATCAGTTCTTGGGAACGTAAATTCCTACTGTTAACCGTTTAGAACGTGTCGCTACAGCTATCGATTTTGGGGATTGATAGCTGTAGTGGTTTAAAGCAAAAGTTGAGATTAATAAAAAGGAGTCATTCATATAGATAGTGCTATAAAACAGAGCATTATCTATATGAAAGCTGTAAAGCAGTAGCAACTGCCGGTGCGGTTTTTCAGGTGTAGCATTGGTTAACAATAAGAACTAAGTCGATTAATCGGCAAACAATGCAGCAACAGCAGAGAAGGTATCTCTGCTGCTACGCTAAATAGGAGATAGCATGAAGCTTATAAAAAAGGTGACCACTCTAGCACTCGTCACTGCAAGTGTTTTGGCCAGCAGTGTCAGTTATGCAGAAGAAGTGGTTCGGGTTTATAACTGGTCTGATTATATTGCCGAAGATACGCTTGAAAACTTCCACAAAGAGACTGGTATTCGCGTAGTTTACGACGTGTTTGATAGTAATGAAGTGGTTGAAGCTAAATTACTTTCTGGTCGCTCAGGTTATGACATTGTCGTACCATCAAATAGCTTTTTAGCTAAGCAGATTAAAGCGGGTGCTTTCCAAAAGCTTGATTCGAATCAATTATCAAATCATAAGAATCTAAGCCCTGAGCTAATGACTCAGCTGGAATCTGCTGACCCGGGTAATCAGTATTCAGTGCCATACCTGTGGGGCACCAACGGTATTGGTTACAACGTTGATAAAGTTAAAGCGGCACTGGGCGAAGATGCACCGGTTGATTCATTAGAGCTTATCTTTAATCCTAAATATGCCGAGAAACTGTCTAAGTGTGGACTATCGCTGTTAGATAGTGCTGATGAGATGATCCCAATGGCACTTATCTATTTAGGGCTTGATCCAAACAGCACTAAGTCTGATGACTTTAAAAAGGCAGGCGAAGTACTGGCTAAAATGCGTCCATACATCACTTACTTCCACTCTTCACGCTACATTACTGACTTAGCCAATGGTGATACTTGTGTCGCATTCGGTTACTCAGGAGATATTTTCCAAGCAGCTGCTCGTGCTGAAGAAGCTGAAAATGGTCAAGTAATTGAGTACTCAATTCCAAAAGAAGGCTCAAACCTATGATTTGACATGTTAGCGATACCTGCTGATGCAGCTAACGTGAAAAATGCCCACACCTTTATCAACTACCTGCTTCGCCCAGAAGTGATTGCGCCTATTAGTAACTATGTTGCTTATGCGAACCCAAATGTTCCCGCGCTACCGTTGGTAGATGAAGAGGTACGTACTAACACCTCTATTTACCCAAGCAAAGAGGTGCTAGATCGCCTTTACGTCGGTGATGTGCGCCCAATGAAATCACAGCGTGCCTTGACTCGTGTGTGGACCAAAGTGAAATCGGGTTATTAATCAAATATAGGGCAAGGTATTACCTTGCCCTTTTTGATCGACAGCAAAAATAGACACAATTTTAAAAGGTAAGCCTGTGACCTTAATGGCTTATCTGTTGGAGAAGTAATATGGCTAGTACCTTGGGCGTCACCAATAAACCGATTACAAAGACGCAAGGCGAAGTGCTACTTCAGATCGACCGAGTGAGTAAGCTTTTTGATGAGGTGCGCGCAGTAGATGATGTGTCACTGAATATAAAGAAAGGCGAAATCTTCGCACTTTTAGGCGGCTCAGGCTCGGGCAAGTCAACCTTACTGCGAATTCTCGCTGGTTTTGAAAAACCGTCAGAGGGGAGAATTTTCCTCGATGGCGAAGATATTACCGATATGCCGCCCCATGAGCGACCTATCAATATGATGTTCCAGTCCTATGCACTGTTTCCCCATATGTCAGTAGAGCAGAACATTGCCTTTGGTTTAAAGCAGGACAAACTACCAAAAGCTGAAATTGCTGAGCGTGTGCAGGAGATGCTAAAGCTGGTACATATGGAAGCTTATGCCAAGCGCAGGCCAAATCAGTTATCTGGTGGACAGCGCCAACGTGTAGCTTTGGCTCGCTCGCTAGCTAAGCGACCTAAATTACTGCTGCTTGATGAGCCAATGGGCGCGCTTGATAAGAAGTTGCGTACGCAGATGCAGCTTGAGGTGGTTGATATTCTTGAGGCTGTGGGTGTGACTTGTGTAATGGTGACCCATGACCAAGAAGAGGCGATGACCATGGCGGGGCGGATCTCCATTATGAATGATGGCTGGATCGCACAAACTGGCACACCTACAGATATTTATGAAAGCCCTAGTAGCCGTATGGTTGCTGAGTTTATTGGCAGCGTTAACCTATTTGAAGGTGAGATTGTCGAAGACCAAGCCGATCATTTGATGATCGCCAGTGAAGGTTTATCGCAGAATATCTATATTGATCACGGTGTATCGACCAACGTTGAAGATAAGACCGTTTGGGTCGCAGTGCGCCCAGAGAAGACACGGATTACGCGTGAGCAACCTCAAGGTGAATACAACTGGTCAAGTGGCGTCGTGGAAGATATCGCTTATTTAGGCGGGATCTCGGTGTATTACATCCGTCTACCTAATAAGCAGTTAATTCAAACCATCATGACTAATCGCGAACGTCGTTCAGATCCTCCTACATGGGAAGAAGCGGTTTTCATTAGCTGGGAGGCCACCAGCGGAGTGGTCCTTAGATCATAAGGAATCGATCATGAAAAAGCCGTTAAAGTTTCGATTACCCAAAGGCCAATGTTGGACCATAGGCGTTCCCTATTTTTGGCTACTACTGTTTTTTGCACTGCCCTTCGCGATTGTACTCAAGATCAGTTTCTCTACTCCGATTATTGCAATACCGCCTTACGAGCCGTTATTTCAATACGCAGAAGAATCGCTAAATATTATGCTCAATCTGGGCAACTATCTGCTCATTCTTGATGACTCATTGTATTACAACGCCTATTTGGGTTCGCTGAAAATGGCGACAATCTCTACCATAGGTTGTTTGCTGATTGGCTATCCGATGGCCTACGCCATTGCGAGAGCGCCGAAGAGTAGCCAGACCTTGTTGGTACTGCTAGTGATGTTGCCCTCTTGGACCTCTTTTCTCATTCGTGTTTACGCCTGGATGGGGATTCTAAGTAACAATGGAGTGATTAATAATGTGTTGATGTGGACTGGGCTTATCTCTGAGCCACTACAGATCTTAAACACCAATACCGCAGTCTATATCGGCATTATTTATACCTATCTACCGTTTATGATTTTACCGCTGTACGCAACCTTGTCTCAGCTAGATATGAGTCTAATTGAAGCCGCGTCAGATCTTGGTTCTCGTAGCTTAAATACTTTTTGGAAGGTGACGTTGCCGTTATCTAAAGGCGGAGTTATTGCGGGGTCAATGCTGGTGTTTATTCCTGTAGTGGGTGAATTTGTGATCCCTGAACTATTAGGTGGTCCAGATTCCTTGATGATAGGTAAAGTGTTGTGGCAGGAGTTCTTTAATAACCGAGATTGGCCGGTAGCGTCAGCGCTAGCGATTGTGATGTTGGGCTTATTGATTATCCCTATCACGCTATTTCATCGTTATCAGGCACGTGAGATGGAGAAAACAGCATGAAGAAGTTAAGTTTCTCTACCATTATGCTTTGGGCTGGCATGTTCTTCCTGTACGCGCCAATGTTCATCTTAGTGTTTTACTCATTCAATGAATCTAAGCTCGTAACCGTATGGGGTGGATTTTCGGTTAAGTGGTATGGCGAGCTGTTTCGCGAACAGTAGATTCTGGATGCGGTAGGCACCAGTTTACAGGTGGCGTTTTACGCCTCTACCATGGCGGTTATTCTCGGCACAATGGCGGCATTTGTCATGACCCGTTTCGCTCGTGGTTAGGGCAAGTTAACCCTATCGAATATGATTACGGCGCCGCTGGTAATGCCTGAAGTGATAACTGGTTTGTCATTGCTATTGCTGTTTGTGCATATGGCCAAACTTTCTGGACTGGCCTGCAGAGCGTGGCATGTTAACCGTGTGGATTGCTCACTCAACCTTCTGTGCCGCATATGTGGCGGTTGTGGTGTCATCGAGACTGCGTGAGATTGATCGTTCTGTCGAGGAGGCGGCGCAAGATCTTGGTGCTACGCCATTGAAAACCTTCTTTCAAATCACTGTGCCTATGATATCGCCAGCAATTGTCGCTGGCTGGTTATTGTCGTTTAGCTTGTCGTTAGATGACTTAGTGATCGCCAGTTTCGCATCGGGCCCAGGCGCAACAACCTTGCCTATGGTGGTGTTCTCCTCGGTGAGAATGGGGGGTTCTCCTAAGATTAATGCCTTAGCGACCTTGATTATCTTGATGGTGTCCTTGATAGCATTTATCTCTTGGTATTTTGCCCGCAGAGCGGATGCTAAGCAGCGTTCAAGTTCAGCCTAAATAATCAACATAGTCAGATCATGTAAAGCTTTGCTCTACATGATCTGCTGCTAGGCATTATTAAATTGTTGAAGATTCAGAGCTGCATATAGCTCACCGATAGTGATCGTAAAATTCGCTTACAAAGCGAGAAGGACAGAAGTTATGTCAATAATAAATAACCAAGGGCAGGCGGAAACCATGACCAGTACACCACATGCAGATTCATACTACGCGGCATCGGCTAATGACAAAACAGAGCGTGCTCAACTGCAAGATAATATCGATACTGATATCTGTATTATTGGCGCTGGTTACACAGGTTTATCGACTGCACTGCACTTATTAGAGATGGGTTATAGCGTGACGGTATTAGAAGCGGCGCGCATTGGGTGGGGCGCATCGGGTCGAAACGGCGGTCAAATCGTCAATAGCTTTAGTCGTGATATCGATTCTATTGAAAAGACTGTTGGCAAAGAAGCTGGTCAGTTATTTGGTGAAATGGCCTTTGAAGGCGCTCGTATTATTAAGGAGCGGATCAACAAGTATAATATTCAATGTGACCTGCAAGATGATGGTGTATTTGCCACGCTTAATAACAAGCAGATGGGACATCTACAGTCACAAAAGGCGCTGTGGGAAAAGCACGGCCACATGAATCATCTAGAGTTACTGGATGAAAGTGCTATTCGTAAAGTGGTTGATACCGAAGCCTATGTTGGCGGATTACTCGATAAAAGCGGTGGTCATATCCACCCACTGAATTTAGCCTTGGGGGAGGCCGCTGCGGTGGAGTCTCTTGGGGGGAAGATCTATGAAAACTCTGCGGTAATTAAAGTCGACGAGGGGGAAAACCCTGTGGTTCATACCGCAAACGGCAGCGTAAAATCGAAATTTGTGGTGGTGGCAGGTAATGCTTACCTTGGAGGGCTAATTCCTAAGTTGCAAGCTAAAGCGATGCCTTGTGGCACTCAGGTCATTACCACTGAACCGCTTAGCGATGAATTGGCGAAAAGCTTGCTGCCACAAAACTACTGCGTCGAAGATTGTAATTATCTATTGGATTATTTTCGTTTATCTGGTGATAACCGTCTTATTTATGGCGGCGGTGTGGTTTACGGTGCACGCGACCCTGCGGATATCAAATCAATCATTACCCCTAAGATGTTGAAAACGTTTCCACAGCTTAAAGATGTGAAAATTGACTACACTTGGACCGGCAATTTCTTGCTGACTTTGTCTCGTCTGCCTCAAGTTGGGCGTATTGGTAGTAATATCTATTACTCACAGGGTTGTAGTGGTCACGGTGTAACCTATACGCATTTAGCGGGTAAAATTCTAGCTGAAGCGATTAATGGTCAAGCAACACGATTCGATGCTTTTGCAGGCTTGCCGCATTACCCGTTCCCTGGTGGACATATGTTCCAAGTGCCATTTAGTGCCATCGGCGCCTGGTACTACACCATGCGTGATAAGTTGGGCGTATAACCTGAGTCATTGTCGATTTAATATTAAAAAGCCTACTTGAGTAAGCTTTTTTGTGTTGCTGCAATGGCTTTATTAACTCGATTTACACTTTTTTATGACTAGACCTAAACCAATCACCAGCACTTCAACAGCGCCAATCCCTGCGACAAGGTAAAATAATGCAGGTACATGCCTAATAAAATCCATCTCTATCTCTCTAGATACATATTGTAACTTACTTTCAATATCTCATACCTATCGGCATAAATTTTTGATGTTGATCTCAAAAATCAGCTTTTTTAACGAAGAGCGCTTGTTTCCTTTTAAGCACTTAAAAATGGCAAGAACCGATAGATTGCCTGCCAAATTACTTTAGATAGTGAACCAATCTTACTATGGCAGCGTAAAATTATTTAAATGTTATAGCTGGAAAATTGAGCAATCCATACTAGTTTCAATAGGGTGCATAAGAAAATAAGAGACAACTAATGAATCGAATAATCCTGCTAATCGTGCTTTCTTTTTTAGCCTTCAACGGTAAGGCTAACTACGAACCGTCGTTTGAAATAGGTAAGCAAAAAGCCAAAGTTTGTATGACATGTCACGGTGAGGATGGCATATCGACTCTTGATCCTTACCCAAATTTACGTGGGCAGAAAGTGGGTTATTTGATCTCCTCTCTCAAAGATTATAAATCGCGGCAGCGTACCAGTGGTCTGGCGATTCTAATGCAGCAGCAAGCCGATGCGTTATCTGAGCAAGATATCAAGGATATAGCTTACTATTTTTCAGTGCTCGGTACGCAAAAGGAAGGGGAATAGTATATGTCACATATGTCACCGGGCATGGAGCTTTATGACGTAAAGGTTGTCCGTTACTTTATTGTGGCTGCGGTGGCTTGGTCCATCGCTGGAATGTTTATTGGCGTAGTTCTGGCGGCTCAG
Organism: Shewanella sp. 10N.286.45.A1; assembly: GCF_041470405.1. NCBI lineage: Bacteria > Pseudomonadati > Pseudomonadota > Gammaproteobacteria > Alteromonadales > Shewanellaceae > Shewanella > Shewanella sp. 10N.286.45.A1. Next base: position 15,184 of record NZ_JBFRMK010000103.1, on the reverse strand, counting down.
CTGTACTGGCCTGTGCTCAATTTTGATTCTGAATATATCCAGTTCGGCCGCTTAAGACCGTTACACACTTCCGGGGTGATCTACGGGTTTGTAGTCAATATGTTGATGGGGACTTCACTCTATATCGTGCAAAGAACCGGTCAAACCAAACTGTTTAACCAAAGCCTGTCCTGGATGGTTTTTTGGGGCTGGCAATTAGTGTTGTTTTTGGCTTTAGTGACTTTGCCGTTGGGGTACACCTCTAGCAAAGAATATGCGGAACTAGAGTGGCCTATTGATTTATTGATTGTGCTGGTTTGGGTGTTATACGCGGTATTGTTTTTCGGCACGATAGCAAAAAGAAAAGTTAATCATATCTTCGTTGCAAACTGGTTCTTTGGTGCCTTCATTATTGTGGTTGCATTGATTTTTGTCCTTAATAATTTGGCAATGCCAGCATCATTCATGAAATCCTATTCGGTATTTTCCGGTGCACAAGATGCCATTGTTCAGTGGTGGTGGGGACACAATGCGGTTGGGTTTTTACTAACGGCTGGCATCATTGGTATGAACTACTATTTCATACCTAAAATCTCTGAACGTCCGATCTATTCATACCGTTTATCCGTTATCCATTTCTGGGGATTGGTCGGCTTCTATACTTGGGCCGGAACCCATCATCTACTCTACTCATCAGTGCCTGTATGGGTGCAGAACATCGGTATTGTAATGTCACTTATCCTGTGGCTTCCCTCCTGGGCGGGAGCATTTAACAGCGCCATGACCTTACTGCAAAACAAGAAAAAGCTTAAGACTGATTACATTATGTGGTTTTTCATGTCGGCAATTCTCTATTACTGTTTGGCGACATTTGAAGGGCCGTTACTGGCAATTCGCTGGTTTAACATGGTGGCACATAACACTGAATGGATTATTGGTCATGTACATTCAGCAGCGCTCGGTTGGGTTGGTATGTCGGGTATTGCAACTTTCTATTACTTTATTCCGCGGTTGTGGGGTAAGACTCAGCTTTGGTCAAATCGAATGCTCAAATGGCATTTCTGGTTAGCCCATGTGGGAGTGGCGCTTTATGCCATTGCGCTTTGGGTTGCAGGGATTGGTGAAGGTTACATGTGGTTAGCACAGCAAGAAAATGGCGAGCTTGTCTACAGCTTTGTTGAAGCAATGGACTTTAAAGCACCTTGGTTATTTGTTCGATTCTTTGGCGGTGCATGTTTTGTAACGGGTCTGCTTCTGATGGCATTTAATCTCTACAAAACCGTTTCGCTAGAGCAGGAGGGAGTTGCTGATGCTAAGTAAAGACTTTACGCACTCGGTTGTTATCCTGATTATTTCAACTATTGTGGTTGCCAGTTTTTCTGTATTGGTGCTGGTGGTACCTAACCTTGTTCGCACCGATGAAATTAGAGCGACGTCGTTAGCCAAACCACTAACCGCATTAGAAGTCGCGGGTAGAGATGTTTATATCAGCGAAGGTTGTCATGTTTGTCACACACAGATGGTGCGAGGCATTGAGCCTGAAATAAAACGTGATGGTCGAGCGAATAAGGAGGGGGATGATATTTATGAATTCCCTAACCTTTGGGGGTCGAAAAGAACCGGTCCTGATTTGACTAATCTGGGACGGAAATATTCAGCGCAATGGCAAAGATTACACCTTATTAATCCAAGACAGGTAGTACCGACCTCTTTGATGCCTAGTTATCCGTGGTTATTCAGACAAGTATTATCAGGGGACGAGATTGAAAATAAGATGCGCGTCCTACAGGGGTTAGGTGTGCCTTACACTGAGAGTGAGATAGAGCGTTCGCGTCTTGCTGTGAAAGGGGTGACAAAAGGAGAAGCTTTGATTCACTACTTACAAAGCTTAGGGAATGACACAGCCAGCGATCAGGAGCGTTGATATGACTGTTTTCTGGAACATCTGGGTGATTGTATTCATCTTCATCTTTCTCGCATTTATGGCGTTGGTGGTCATTAAATACTGGCGAACTGAGCATACTGCCGATAAAGATAAAACCATTGAGAGCTTTGACGGTATTGATGAAAACGATGCACCTCCTCCACGCATTTTTTACCTGGCTTACCTAATAGCATTTATTATTTCTGCAGGATTCTTAGTCTTATATCCAGGTCTAGGAAACTGGGCTGGTTTAATGGGCTGGAAGCAGATCGACGATGCGCTGAGCTCCCCGACGACTGACTTAGATATGCAAATAGCACCTTTAAGCGATCTCAGTCTAGGAACATTAGCTGCTAACCCGCAAGTTACCAAAAGCGGCGAGTTGTTGTTTCAAAATCATTGCGCTGCATGTCATCGTGCTAATGCGCAAGGGCAAAAGCATTTCCCCAATCTTACAGATAATGAATGGCTTTATGGCGGAACTGAAAAAGATATTATCCACTCTATCGAACATGGCCGTCACGGTGCTATGCCAGGTTGGAAAGGTATTTTGTCGGAAGATCAAATTCTTAAAATGTCTTACTACATCGGCTCCCTACAGCGTCGAAACTTAAATGCGCCACAAGTGAAAATAGATCTGGGTAAAGAGATATTTGTGCAATATTGTTCAAGCTGTCATGGCGACGGTACGGTTGCCAATATTGAAATAGGTGCGCCAGTATTATCAGATGATATTTGGTTGCATGGTGGCAGCATTGAGGAGATCAAACATACTATCGAATTTGGTCTGAATAACCTGATGCCAGCTTTTGACGAACAGTTAAGCCGCAATGAGGTGTTGGCTATTGGCGCGTATATTACCGAGCAACGACTTGATTATGACGCCAAACTTGCAGCGCTCGATGCAGACTCTGTCGCCAGAGGTGAGTATCTTGCCAATGCGGGTGACTGTGTTGCTTGTCATAGCTCTGAAAGTGGTGAGCGCTTTGCTGGTGGGCTGCCATTTAAAACGCCTTTTGGCACTATCTATTCAACCAATATTACCCCGCACTTCAGTGAAGGTATTGGTGATAATGACTATGCGGAGTTTAAAGCTGCGTTATTTGATGGAAAAGGCAAACATGGTTATCTGTATCCGGCAATGCCTTACACTTCTTATCAGTATTTAACCGAGCAAGACACTCAAGACTTATGGAGTTACCTACAGTCGATAACAGCAGTACCAAGACAAAACGATGCCAATGAAATGATGTTTCCGTCTAATATCCGCCAGGGATTATTAGGTTGGAATCTGGTGTTCATGGATACCGAACCTCTGTCTTATGCCGCGCCCGAGCATGTAGAGCTTAATGATCATGAACTCAAGCAATGGCAGCAGGGTAAGTATTGGGTGATGGGATTAGGTCATTGTTCTGAATGCCATACTCCGCGAAATTTGGCACAGGCTTTAATCCCTGAGAAAATATTCCAAGGCAATATTATTGATGGTTGGAACGCCCCTAATATTTCAGCCCAAGAACTGCATGAAGATAAGTGGGATTTAGAGTCGTTGACTGACTTTTTACACACAGGGCACTCTGATAAAGGTTCAGCGTTTGCCGGTATGGCGGATGTAGTGAAAAATAGCACCAGCTTAATGACTCGTGATGATATTGAAGCAATATCACGCTACCTATTGGTCGGTGATGTTCATAACACTATTCCAGAGGGGCAAAAGCAGTTATCACCCACGGGCTTTGTAGCCGAATCATATTCAGCTGATCAATTTGAAACTTTTGCTATGTATGCGGATACCTGTGGGGCTTGTCATGGAGAAGATGGTAAAGGTCGCGATCCAATTGCGCCAACTCTGCTTAATAATGGCATTATCATGCATAGCGATCCTTTCAATACCATCGCCGTGACGATCCGTGGTTTAGCGCCGACCTATCTGGATGAAGAGCGAAACTTTATGCCGATGACCAGCTTCCAGAATGTGCTTACCGATAGCGAGTTAGCAAAACTCATTAGCTTTGTACGCTTATATTTGGGTGGCCGTGAGGAGCCTGTGACTGCCGCGCAAGTCAAGGCGGTGCGCCAGCAGTTGGAAAAAGCTGGATTTGCAGGCAACCTGCACACCACTCCTGACATGTATGATCATAAAGATACTGATATTAATATTGATTAACGAGTTTTTAGGCATGATTAAAGCCTGCAAATGCAGGCTTTTTTATACGTATCACTAGGGGGGATTAGCGAATAAAGGGGTCGCTAAATTTTTCATCAGTTAGCAAACTTTCATCGGTTAAGGTGGCTAAAAATGCCAGCAGTTGTGCTTGCTCTATAGCACTGAAATTATAGCGAACGGGGTTACCGTCATTTAGTTAATCTATGCTGCATAGGGTGGTCGGCTATAGCACAGTAGCTGTTGCCCAACAGCTTATGCATGAATGATTCTAACTTGATAATACAGCATGCCACTGCTAGCTTTTACTGCAGTATTTTATACTGCGAAAAGGTCTGCAGTTTGGGGAGTTGTCCTATTTGATCTGGCCGCGAATATGCAATATCGCATGAGCTAAAAGGATTAAAGGGATTTGTATGAGTTATCTAAAAACAGTTGTATTGCTGTTGTGTATGGTGTTTTCTGTCAACGTTATAGCTGGCGATAGTCATGATGCAGCCCCATCGAGTGGCGCGAAGGATATGCCAGGTGCTAAAGGAGTATTTGCTTTTAAACCCAGTGACTGGATGGAAGGTAAGAAAACTTGGTGGAAAGACAGTGACGGCGTAGCACCTGGTGTTGCGGGTTGCCACATTGGTACTGATGAAAAGGGAGTCGCAAACGGCAGAATGTTTGGTGAAGCTTGCTTGCCAGATGGCTTGCTGGTGGAGTCTAACCCAGGCAAAGACGTTGTTCATTCCCACGCTAATGACACCGGGCACCCTGATACATTTGACTGTAATGCGTGGTGTGTTGGTACCGGTAGCACTGGTGGTATGTGTAGCGTTGCTGCAGCGCCCCCTTGCGCCCAATCCGCTAAGTGCGTTTGCAAATAGTGGTTTATATACTTTCATACACACAGGCCGTTTAGCTAGGACCTAGCTAAACAGCCTGCTTGCAAGTTACTCAACTCGGTCTTACTATTTTGTGCGATTAAAGGCTGAACTCTCCACGTACTGTAAGAGCTAACTGTCTCGGAGCGCCTAAGGTCGGGGTTCGAGTGAAGTTATTGGTGATGTATTCCTCCTCGAATAAGTTTTTACCTTGCAGATATACACCAACGTTTTGCCATTCATAACCAATCTGCATATTGACTAGCGTACGACTGTCATTTTGTAAATCAAACTCAGCATCGCCTTCAACTAATCCTTCTCGGTAAGGGTTCACCTTATTCGGCGAACCACTCGCGTAGTTGGCATTAATATTGGCAAATATTCCACTGTCTGCAGCGTAGGTCGCGCCAATATTACCAGTCCACTCTGGAGCGGTGAATTGTCTGCCTGATAGATCGTTCACGATAGGTGTTGTGTCGGTTGGAATGCTAATAATGAAGTCGGTAAACTCCGTCTTTGCTTGGCCTACAGAAGCATAAATTGAAAGTTCGCTGCTAAGCTGGTAATTGAGGTTTAGTTCGAAGCCCTTCACGTTTGAACGACCAGCGTTGACTGTTTCGGTGTCGTAGCGGTTAGGAGACAACTGCACAGTGACCTGCTGATCTCGCCAATCAACATAGAACACGTTGGCATTTGCGACGAGATCGCCGTCCAACCAAGTTGAGCGCAGCGAGAACTCATAGTTGTAGGTAAATTCTGGATCGTATTCAAACACGGTTGCGCGAGCACTATTAACTCCAACACCGCCAGAACGGTAGCCTTTTTGGAAAGAGATGCTAGTGATAAAATCTTCACTCCAGTTATAGCTCACACCGAGTTTGGGTAAAATGGTATTAAAGTCAGTATTTATTGGTGGCGTTGTTTGTGAGGCATTAGCGGCTAAATCTGTAAACATCTTATTGATGCCTGCGATAAGCGGTGATAACGCTTCATATGGGGTGCCAAGGTAATTTGCTGGATTTGGCATTTTGTCTTGATTCAAGATAACGTATTGCGCATCGCTTTTAGTATCTTGGCTTTCATGGTCGAATCGAATGCCTGCAAAAATATCCCATTTATCGGTGACATTCCAAACACCATCAGCAAACAATGCATAGCTCGCAACGGATTGCTCTGTTGATGATAAGGAGCTTGTATGCGCTGGATCAAATTCAGCATATTGTGCCACAACTAGATCAGCGATAGGCTCACTTAAGCCGTACTGGGCTTGCAGTACACTACTTGTTAGCCCTAAGCGATTCAGCTTTAAGTTATTCAAGCCATTGGTATGATCATTAACGTCTGTCTTGAAGTAATACGCACCAATAACACCGCTTAATGTGTCATATTCGAAGGTCAGTCTAAGTTCTTGGCTAAGAGAGTCAGTCTTGTTGTTATAGTTGGAAACACTACCGCTATCTTCAGGGTATTCGCTGCCTGAAATTGGGAGGAAATCTGAATCCCAAATGAATCGGGTATCGACTGCAGACCAAGTAGTATAAGAGCCTAGACTCCATATATCACTGAGGTCATAATTAAGCGCTAATACCAATATGTCGGCATCTGTTGTCTCTTGCCTTGCATCATTGTTAACTGTTTTACGGTTCTCAAATGGGTTTTCACCTTCAGCAATTTCAATCGCAGTATTACCGTATGTGGCACTTGCGTAGGTGTAGCCTAATTGGGCTGAGAACTCAGGGAGGGCGCTAGGCTGATATAAGAATTTTAATCGGTATGTTTCATCTTCATTAAAATCTGAGTTCTCGTTACGGACTAAATTTTCATTGTAACCGTCGATCTCTTTCTGTTCACCACTAAAACGAAATGCTAATTCATCTTCAATAAGGCCACCACCTATAGCTACACCTAGCTCCTTTTGACCATTTTCACCGGCAGTTAGTTGATACTTTCCTTGCCACTCCTCCGTTGGAGTTTGGGTGGTCATGATAATTGCACCCGCTAGCGCATTTCGACCTTGAAGAGTTGATTGTGGTCCTCGTAGCACTTCGACCTGTTTGGCATCCCATGTGGAAAAAGCACCACCATAAATCATGCGCTCTGGTAAAGGAGCACCATCAACATAAACACTGGCTAAGAAGCTATTGCCACCTCCAGAAACGTTAAAACCATCAATACCACGAATGCTAAAGCTGCGATTTTGCGTGGTATGGGTGTTAGCAGTATTTATTAGCACTTCACGAAAATCATTAATATTTTCCTGTTCCATCTGCTTCTCTGTTAGCACGGCAACACTGGTCGTCGTTTCTTGCACTGTTCGAGCAATTTTCTGACCTGTAACCATGATCCGTTCGATGTTTGTTGTATCGATGTTGTCTTCGGCGATGGCAGATAGACAGGTTAAAGAGGCCGGAATAACCAGCCCGAAGCGAATTGCGTTGGTGATAGGGTTTAACTTAGATGATCGCATGATATATCGTCCAAATGATAATGATTGCTATTTGTTATGGCGCAGGATGCTATCACAATTACCTTGAACTTCATTAACTTATTTACGATAATAAATACAAATCGTTATCATTTGTGTTTATAGTGGGTTGTGTTTATGGTTATTGTGGGTACTTTATTACTTTGGATTTCCTGCTACTTTAGTTATTTATCATCTAATAAACAGCAACTTATAAGTTATTCCATATCGAAGACTGTTGCTTGGAGTGGGTTTGTTATTGCGGTGGTGTTAGCAACGAGTCTCTTTACAAGTCAGTACGGCTTTATTGTTGCTATGTTAATCACCATGTTGCTGGTTATGGCTATGTGGCTGACGTTAGTGATTATTTCAGCATATGCTAATTATCGCAGTGTATTGGTTTTCTCCCTTGGAGTTAGTGTCTTTTCAGGAATATTTTTACTCGGAGTGAATTAAAGATGTGGCCTAAGTCTATTATCGCTTTTTTAGGTGGTTTATTACTCTCAGTGAGTATTATGTTGAGTCTTTATCTACTTGTGCCTTTGGCTATTGATATAAAACTGCTGCTTGGTCTGTTATCTGGATTCATTACTTGGGTCGCCGTTATGGTTTATTGCTACAGCTTTAACAAGGGTAAAGATGTTGCCTTTGCTTGTGGTAAGTTGCTGATTTTATCACTGGTCGTTAATGCTGTTCTTTTCTGGTCGTATACTCCGCTATGAATATTCAAACAATGAAAAAACCTCAAAATAAGTTGATTAAAAACCTAACTGAATCCCATAGCTGGATTGGAGTGATTATTTCACCGTTACTGTTCCTTATATTTTGGGCTGGTGCGGTGACACTTTTTTATGAAGAAGTAAAGCAGTGGGCAGTATTACCGCAGTTTCCCGTTGCAGTGGAGCAGCAAGACCTACCTTTGCAGCAGCTGGTCGAAAGTAAGTTAGCTGAGCATGATTTCGATTATAAAGAGCACTTGATGGTACAAATGCCGTCGGAGCATGATCCATACTATAAAGTGTATTTGGATTTAGTTCGTGAAGAGGGCAAAGAAGATGAGCACGGTGACGTTGTTTCTTTGCTGGTCGACCCTAAGACTGGGAAAAGTGTGGCTGATAAAGAAGACTTCTTTTTAGGTGATTTCCTCTATCAATTACATTACAACCTTAACTTGCCGGGGGGCGACTATCTAATTGGTATTATCAGTTTGTTCTTCTTTTTCGCCTTGGTTTCAGGGATATTTATTCATGCTAAAAAGTTGTTTAAACACTTCTTTTTATACAGACATGATAAGAACCGACGCGATAAATTGTTAGATCTGCATAATGTGGTTGGAGTGATGACACTGCCATTTACCTTGATGTATGCCATCAGTGGTTTAGTGTTTAATCTAGCGATTATTTATCAGATCGCCTTCGTGCTATTTATCTATCAAGGTGATCAGGACACCTTGTTTAAAGATGCGGGGTTTACTTTGTTTGATGAACCTCAAATCGAAAAGACAATCGACATGAGCAACGCATACCAGATCATCGATCAGGTGAGTAAACGGGATGACTTCCACTTAAGAAATGTGATCTTTTATAACTATGGCGATGAAGCGGCCATTATTCAGTTGAGGGGGAATGATCTAACCCATTTCTCACAAAAAGATGAGTTCTTTTATCGCGTCAAAACCGGTGAGTTACTCAATAATACCGATATTAATAACTACAATGTGTTCCGCAAAGGCAGGGAGATTATAGCAACCTTACACTTTGGTGATTTTGCTGGCGTTGATGTGCGGGTTATTTATTTCATTTTGTCACTCGCTATCTGTGCAATGATAGTTATTGGTAATATGTTGTGGCTGGATAAACGTGCCTTGCAGCAAAATGTGTCGCAGCGAAGCATGAGTATTATACGAGGGCTGACTCTAGGGGGTTGTGGTGGTTTAGTACTGGCAACGGCGGTGGCTTTCTTTATTGAACGCGTGCTACCTGCAAGTATGTCGCAGCGCGGAGATTGGCTGGTTTACGGCTTTGTCGGCAGTTTATTACTTGCCATGGTGCTTGCGTATATCGTTGACGATAAAAAGCGTTTTCTGGCACAGATGATCCTCGCCGCCGTTGTTACTCTTGGCGCGACACTTGTCGCTGATTGGGCGTTGTTCGGATCACCATTATTGCTACTTTGGCAATCAGGGTTTCAATCGGTGTTTGGCGTAGAAGTCGGCTTACTACTGTTTATCTGTTTTGGTTTATGGGTCGTCAAGAAACTGAATGTATTTAAACCACTTCAAGCGAACAATACTGCCTCGGCAAGCGTGTTTGAAGGATCATAACTTGGGCCATTTTTAATGGCTCATTGGTAGCCCAAGAGCGCAGTGTTACGCTGCGCTTATTCTATTTTATAGTATGTTATATATACACAATGAGCAGTTTGCTTATGTTTAATGTAAAGTAAATTCAATGTTTTTCAATCTCTTAGTAAATATTATCATTCAGCAGTAAAATTTTATTTTACAATCTTAGAAATTGGTGTAAATTACGCCGCCTTATCTAGTTCAACTTGTATTGATAGATAGATGCCATAGTCTGATTTAGGTCATTTTACCTGGGTCATTGTGTTGTTTATTTTGAATACTCTACACCTCCCAAAGTCTCATGACCCCAAGAAAGATAGAGCATTCCATTTTATAGGAAAGTTCAATGAATATATTATTTCTAATGTATCCATGGAAAAATATTGAGCCCGAAACCGATACGACTTTACGTCTCATTCATGAGTGTGTGGCGCGGGGCCATACGGTGGCATTAGCGACCACAAGTGATTTGACCATGCGTGATACTGAAGCTAGTGCTTATTGCCGCGTGTTTAGTAAAGAGCAGCCAACGCCTAACAACATCGTTTCTTTTTACAAGAAGGCGGAGTTTAAAACCCTGCGTTTACCGTTAGCCGGTTTTGACAGCATTATTATGCGCGCCAATCCGCCGCTTGACACCATAGCGCTCAACTTTCTTGACTCGGTACGTGATGATGTATTTATCATGAATGATATTGATGGTTTGCGAATAGCCAACAATAAGCTGTATACCGCGTCTTTTGACGACCCTGACAATAAGTTTATTCCGGTGACGCATGTATCAAAGACACCTGAGTACTTAGAGGAAGTGTTGCGAGAGTCTAAGACCGACAAGATGATCATGAAGCCGCTTGATGGCTTTGGCGGTCAAGGTGTGATCTTGGTAGAAAAAGCAGCTCAAAAGAGCTTTCATTCGTTGCTCGAGTTTTACATCAACAACGGCAAGGGTGGCAACTACGTTATTTTACAAGAATATGTCGAGGGCGCTGAGCAAGGCGATGTGCGTATTTTGATGTTAAACGGTGAGCCCATTGGCGCCATGAAGCGTATTCCTGCATCAGGAGAAGTGCGCTCGAATATCCATGCTGGTGGTAGTGTGGTTAAACATACATTGACCAAAAATGAAAAAGCACTTTGCAAGCATATTGGTCCTAAGCTGGTGCGTGATGGGTTGTTCTTTGTCGGCATTGACGTCATCAATGAAAAGTTGATTGAAGTTAACGTGCAAAGCCCTGGTGGGATTATGCGTATCAACAAGCTAAATAACGTCAAGCTGCAAAAGAAAGTCATTGATTTTGTAGAAAGCGTTGTGAATGCCAAAGAGGCGTTAAATAACAAGAAGACAGCGTTTAGAAAGGCGATTGACGATGCTCACATTAACTGAAAAAGAGTGCATAGCACTAATTAATAAAGGCGAGTGCTTTCAAGCTGAAGTTAATAACGGATCGTATATTGTTAAGGTTGATGAATACTCGCCTGTTGTCTGTACGGCCATTCATAATGGTCACCGCCTGCGAGACGATTTGAATAAAAGCTTTTTGCTGACCAAGCCGGAGCGGTTTTATGAGGAAGATCCGTATACTGATGAGCTACTGTCGTCTTTTCCTATTGTACTGATAGGCAATGACTCACGTTTTGAATATGACTTGAACCGCCCAAAAGCGTTATCGACCTATTTCAAAACAGCTTGGAATAAGCAGGTCTGGCAGAAACCATTAACACCCAAGCAGCGTAGTGAAAGCCATGCAAAGCATCAGTCTTTTTACAATGTGTTGGCGGCGCTGATAGCCAAGTTAGAGCAGCAGTTTAAAAACAGTATTGTGTTTGATATGCACTCTTATAATCATCAACGTATTGAGGCTGATACGCCAACATTTAACATTGGCACTAGCCAGATAGATATTGAGCGTTGGGGAGCGACTTGTCATCACTTTGAAAAGCAGCTTAATCAAATAGAGCTGCCTAACCTAGTGGTGCGAGCTGCAACCGATGAGGTGTTTCAAGGGCGTGGCTATTTAATCGCTCACGTCAATGCCCATTTTGACAATACATTAGTGTTGCCGGTTGAAGTCAAGAAAGTGTTTATGGATGAAACCACGGGCGAGTTATATCCGTTGGTATTAGAGGAGTTAAAAGCGGGCGTTAAGCTGGCGATATCAGAAACCGCGGCCTACTTTATGCGCCGCTTTGGTCAACGTAAGTCGGTGCGTAATGTTGACCTATTATCATCGACACTGTCGCCAGAGATTTTGTCACTTGATAAAAGCTTATTTAAGTTGGCTAATAATGTCGCCACACTGAAATATATTAACCCGATAAATATCGCCAGTGAACGTAAGAAGTTTTTAGCGAAAAAAGGCGCAGTGACGCCTGAGTTTAACTATAAGCAGTTGAATATTAATCCATATCAATTTCGTGAGCAGCTATACAAGCTACCGGTTGAAAATGTCATGGATGCCGATATTCAACAGCTTTATCGTCATGTGATTGATAACTTAGCAACCAAAATTGATCTGCTTTGTTCGATTGGCACTGATGACTTTGTGTATAACTCGTTGAAATACTACGGTCAGCCAGATAAGGATGATATTGCTAACGCTGAGTTTTTACTGCGCGCTCCCGCGATAGAAGGGGATGATGACGCCGCAATCTATGATGCTGACCATGCGGTTAAATCGTTCCAAACGCAGGCAGATGAATGGGGACTTAAGTGTAAAGTCGAAAAGTCTTCGCGCATTGTCGCCAAAGCGATGGTGGACAATGAGAAGGGCAGTTTGTTAATTAACAAAGATGCCATGTTCTCAGCGAAAGAGCTTATAGCATTTGCCTACCATGAATTAGGTGTGCACATGTTGACGACCATGAATGCTAGACGTCAACCGCTGCGAGTGTTGTCTTTAGGTTTGGTGGGTAACACTCATACTCAAGAAGGTGTGGCAATTTACAGTGAATATTGCTCGGGGAATTTAACCCTCAATAGGCTTAAAATTCTGGCGCTGCGAGTGGTTGCCGTTAATTTAATGTTGGAACAGCGCGATTTCTCGATGACGTTCCAAACATTAATGCGGCAATATGGACAAACAACCGAGCAGGCATTTACGTTAACGACACGTGTATATCGTGGTGGCGGTTTTACGAAGGACTTCCTCTATCTAAAAGGCTTTAGAGATATCGTGAACTTAAGCAAGAGTTCACCGCTTGATAATTTACTGGTGGGGAAAGCGGGGATATTGGACTTGCCTATTATTAGTGAGATGGTGGAGCGAAATATGCTTGAAAAACCAGTGCCTTTGTTTGCACTTGAGCATTGCCAGACGGCAGATAGTGCAGTCATTGATTATCTGGTTTCAGCCATTCGATAGGTTAACATAAGGTTAGTGCTAGATTAATTTTGTACGTAAACGCCCAGCTTCTTTTACGGAGTTGGGCGTTTTTTATGTGTCGAGCATTTTCTAGAACCTCGACATAACTGACATATTTGACGCAAGCTGTTAGTTTGCAGCGCTTGATCCAAAGATAATATTTAACATATTAGCACGTCAGCTTATTCGGCCGGTAAGCACTAAACGACTATGTTCTGTAAAGTACTTTGGTAACGTAATCATTGCCAGTAACTTGGTTGGCTGATTTATGTTCTGTAAAGCACTTTAATCACATGCCAGCCAAATTTGGTTTTGACTAGGTGTGGTGTGATCAGCTCGCCGCTAAAGCAGACTTTATCAAATTGTGGCACCATCTGACCTCGCTTAAACTCGCCTAAATGGCCGCCTTTTTTACCCGATGGACAGCTCGAATGCTTCTTTGCGAGTACATCAAACTTAGCGCCCTTGTTTAATTGCTTAATAATATCTTCTGCAAGCTCTTTATGTTTGACCAATATATGCAGTGCGGCAGCAGTCTTTGCCATGTTGAGGCCTATCTTTTGTTGAAACTAATGTACCGATTATACCGTTTAAGCTAAACCGTTAGCTAGTGCAGAACACAGGCAGATATATCATCATATTGCTTTATAATGGGGGTAGACTTAAATGCAGCTATTAGAAGAGTAGAGTTAATAGTGTTAAAAAACCGCAGCTACCGCCGTGTTGGCCCCGATTATCGGTTCGATGAACAGGTGAGCTTTGTTGATATCAAACAGGTATTTGGCCTAGGGCATATACGTTTGGGTAAGTGGGTTGAAAATGATGAGCGTGATAAGGCGGCAAACCTTATTTTTGACTCTTTGGCAGATTTGGCTTTTATCTTAAAGCTTCCGCCAAAAGCACTGGGTTTGCGTGAAACGTTAAACTTGGCATTTGGTAGCGGTGGCCAAAAAGGTGTGCAGGCACATTATGCACCCGATAGACGCGAGCTTGCTTTGGCTAAGAATGCGGGGGCTGGAGCACTTGCGCACGAGTTTTGGCATGCATTTGATCACTATATCGCTGCTAAGTCATTTCATACCGCGCCCAAGGGGATATCTTTTGCCAGCCATAGTTGGATTGCAGATGTTAAACCCAGAGCGCACCCTCTTAATCAACGACTTGAGCGAATCTTTGCTGTGAGTTTATTGAGCGAGAATGGCGAGGATGGTCATCAATATGTTGGCCGGGCAATAGCATTAGATAAGCAATATGGTACGCAGTACTTTTCTAAACCAACGGAGTTAATGGCACGGGCGTTTGAGTCTTGTATTGAATCCTACGTCGATATTAGCAATCCATACTTAGTGGATGAAACACTTCAATCATCACTTTTCGATGCGGGTGGTTACCCGACCATTGAGCATCGACAGCAAATCTTTAGCGCTTTAATTGAGTATTTTGAACCTTTAGGCAGGGCGCTGGCAAAGGAGTGAGGGTGAGCTATGGGGGATGCTAAAGGCCATTTAAGCCTTTAGCTAAGCAGATTTAGAAGGTAACCGAATAGTAATTGTCACCGAGCTTATTCATTGCTATCGCTTGTTTTAATTCCATATCATTGGTGTAGTTGGCAATTTTTTGAGCCACTTTGTTAGCGCTATGAGCCAAGGCAAAATCATGCAATGATTGGCCATTACAAACTAACTTTGGAAAAATCAGCTTTTTGTTTATGCGGTGTTGTTTCAGCGTACGATTGAACTGAACCACGCTATTCTTGGTTGTCGATTTGCAGACTGCAACAAGGCTTGTTTCCATTGTGGGGCTCATGGCGGCAGATGCACTGAATGCCAATACCGTTAAAGCTAAACCTATAATTGTGATTCCCTTCTTCATACCTTGCTCCTAATGCTAACGTAAGTTCATGAGGCAAACTATATGCTGTTTGCAAGATCGAGATTAAAACCGATACCAAGGGGGCAGGCTGTACGCCAATAGTATTAACTTGTCTTTAGCTGAGAAAGTTTCAATGACTGCGTTGTTAAGCAGGGCTTTCGATTGAGCATAAAAAAGCCCGCAGTTAGCGTAATGCCGATCAG
>NZ_JBFRMK010000102.1:1329-14080 GCF_041470405.1 Shewanella sp. 10N.286.45.A1 | reverse complement strand
TCAGCTAGGGTTTCTACTTGGTTAGGTTTTACCTGATTGATGATATCTAGGGCTTGTGAGACGAGCATAAAAAATCCGGATTCTGAAACAGAACTCGGATTCTGAACGACTGAGTAGATCAGTCAACCGATCATTTTCATGCTAAATGATCGGCATTACCGCTATTGCGG
This sequence comes from Shewanella sp. 10N.286.45.A1, assembly GCF_041470405.1. Classification (NCBI taxonomy): domain Bacteria; kingdom Pseudomonadati; phylum Pseudomonadota; class Gammaproteobacteria; order Alteromonadales; family Shewanellaceae; genus Shewanella; species Shewanella sp. 10N.286.45.A1. The sequence continues at coordinate 13,910 of NZ_JBFRMK010000102.1, read as the reverse complement.
CCTTTTTATTTCGCGCAAAATCCCTCTAAATACTGGCTTATCGTCCATTTTAATCAAGGCATACCGAGTTATCTGATATTGTTAAGGCTTATTTCATTAAACTAGAGCAGAATTAACACTCTCTAGCCCCTATCTATATTCGATAAAATTCCTACTGAAGCCTGCACTTTCATGTAGCTTGGGTATATACTTTAAAATCATATCGCTACGCGACTAATATTGAGGATGTTAAGTATGGCAAAGCTGTTTTTTCTTCCACTGCTACTCTCTCTCGCATGGGCACTATTTCTCAACTACAACGGTGTGCCACTAAAACAAGGAAGAAAAGGCTTTCTCTATATCGTCGGTATTAGTTTAACGATTATATTCGCCTTAGGTTTCTTACTTTGGCTTACTGCCGACCAGAATATTCGTAGCTGGTAGCCCCTATAATTGCGGTAAAATGCGCCTAACCATTTAGGCAAGGCGCTACGGTCATTCATCTACCCACTTTCAGCCTAACTTCACTAAAGACGGTAGCATTACATATTCGCTTAAGTAGACTTCAGCCAATTCATGTCCAATTTGCACGCTAACATATCAATACAAACGAGATAACATCCGCAGCAGCGTTTTTAATTTACGCAAAAAAAATCCCGTACTTAAAAAGTACGGGATTGATTTAGCTCATAAATATATTTGATATTTTTAGGCAAACATTTATTAGCCAAGCACTGCAAGCAATACACCAGCGGCAACAGCGCTACCTAATACACCAGCCACATTAGGCCCCATCGCGTGCATAAGGAGGAAGTTTTGGTTATTCGCTTCTAGCCCCACTTTGTTCACGACTCGTGCAGCCATTGGCACTGCAGACACCCCTGCTGCGCCAAGTAGCGGGTTGATCTTACCACCCGACAGCTTGCTCATAAGCTTAGCCATTAACACTCCTGTCGCCGTGCCGATACCAAACGCTACAGCGCCCAATACCAAAATACCAAGAGTTTCGACTTGCAAGAACTTATCTGCTGATAACTTAGATCCAACCGCAAGGCCTAAGAAGATAGTCACAATATTAATCAGCTCGTTTTGCGCCGTGCTCGATAGTCTATCAACCACGCCAGATTCACGCATCAAGTTACCGAGACAGAACATACCCACCAGCGGGGTTGCTGCCGGCAAGAAGAGAATGGTGAGCCCAAGCACCATCAGCGGGAAAATGATCTTCTCCTTTTTGCTGACTTCTCGTAACTGCTCCATCTTAATTTGACGTTCAGACTCTGTCGTTAGCAGCTTCATAATTGGCGGCTGAATAAGCGGTACCAGCGCCATATAAGAGTATGCAGCAACCGCAATAGCCCCCAGTAGATCAGGCGCCAGCTTGGACGCCAAAAATATCGCCGTGGGCCCATCGGCACCGCCGATAATCGCAATCGCGGCCGCATCCTGCATCGAGAACTCAAAACCTGGAATTAGGTTTAGGCCGATTGCACCAAGCAGCGTGGCAAAAATGCCAAATTGCGCCGCTGCGCCCAATAACAACATTTTAGGGTTAGCGATCAGCGCACCAAAATCGGTTAGTGCACCGACTCCCATAAAGATAAGTAGCGGGAAGATCCCCGTCTCAATACCAACATGATAAGCAAAATAGAGCAGCCCACCTTCGTCAGTAAAACCAGCATTGGGAATGTTGGCCAAAATGGCACCAAAGCCAATAGGTAGCAATAGTAATGGTTCAAATCCCTTAGCAATGGCTAAGAACAGCAACAAGCAGCCAACGCCCATCATAAATATTTGGCCTAGCGTAAAGTTGGCAATGCCAGACTCTGACCAAAAAGCTAATAATCCTTCCATGAAGACTCCTAAGCTAAGGCTAGCAGTTGACTACCAACAGCGACCGAATCACCCTCTTTAACCCAAACCTGAGAGATCACACCATCGGCCTCAGCTCTTACTTCCGTTTCCATCTTCATCGCTTCGAGAATAATAACCACGTCCCCCTCTTTGACACTATCACCTGGAGACACATGTACTTTAAAAATGTTACCTGATAACGGTGCATTTTGTTCAAGCTTTACCACTGAGGTGTCAACAGCTGCAGCTGGTGCAGGCGTTGCAAAAGGCACCACATTCTCTGCGGGGGTAATTTCACTAATATCGCCACCTTCAGCGACCTCAACCACAAAGCGCTGCCCTTGCACTGTTACCGTGTAAGTTTCAGGACCCGATTTGCTTGCACTGGCAACCTCAGCCTTTTTAGCTTCCTCAAGTGCTTTAGCTGCAACTTCTGGTTTAGGCTCAAATGCATCAGGATTATTGCGGTTACTAAGGAACTTCAAACCAATCTGCGGGAATAATGCATAGGTTAATACATCATCATCGAGCTCAGTTGACAGTGTGATAGCCTCTGCAGTGGCCTTTTCAGCAAGCTCAACTCGCAACCTGTCAAGTTCTGCTTCTAAAAGATCAGCTGGTCGACATGTAATCGCTTCGGCTCCAGCAAGCACGCGCTGTTGAAGCTCACTATTGACTGGGGCTGGTGTCGCACCGTACTCGCCTTTTAGTACACCTTCAGTCTCTTTTGTCATCGACTTATAACGCTCACCCGTTAAAACATTGATGACAGACTGGGTACCTACAATTTGCGAGGTGGGTGTGACCAGTGGCAGAAAACCTAAATCTTCACGAACACGTGGGATCTCTTCCAACACCAAATCTAACTTATCTGCCGCGCCTTGCTCTTTGAGCTGGCTTTCCATGTTAGTTAACATGCCACCAGGCACTTGTGCGCGAAGTATTCGTGAATCAATTCCTTTCAGCTCACCCTCAAATGCTGCATATTTTTTACGTACTACTCTGAAATAAGCAGCGATCTCTTCCAGCAATTCCATATCATAACCGGTGGCTCTATCAGTGCCTTCAACCATAGCGACCACGGTTTCAGTGGCGCTGTGCCCATAGGTTTGACTCATAGAAGAGATAGCAGTGTCGAGAACATCAATACCTGCTTCAATCGCTTTTTGATAAGTTGCAGTGCTAAGCCCTGTAGTCGCGTGACAATGAAGAGAAACGATTAGATTAGTTTGAGATTTGATTTGGCTTATCATCTCATAAGCCTCAAATGGCTTTAAGAGCCCTGCCATATCTTTAATGCACAAAGAGTGACAGCCCATATCTTCTATGCGCTTAGCCATATCAATCCAAGTCGCTGTCGTATGTACAGGACTGGTAGTGTAAGACAGTGTCCCTTGTGCATGAGCGCCAACTTCAACCACAGACTTAACCGCAGTTTCAAGATTTCGCACATCATTCATTGCATCGAATATACGGAACACATCGACACCGTTGGTGTGAGCACGTTCTACAAATCGGTTGACTAAATCATCCGCATAATGACGATAGCCTAAAAGGTTTTGCCCTCGAAGTAGCATCTGCTGAGGCGTGTTAGGCATCACTTTTTTTAGTTCTCGAATACGTTCCCAAGGATCTTCACCAAGGTAACGAATACAGGAATCAAACGTTGCACCACCCCATGACTCAAGCGACCAAAAGCCAACTTTATCGAGCAATGGCGCAATAGGTAACATATCTTCGGTACGCAATCGAGTAGCGAGTATTGATTGGTGAGCATCTCTTAAGACGACATCGGTTAAAGCCAGTGGCTTGCTCATGGTAAACTCCCTACTTTTATTATGCTTTTTGACGGTGTTGATGAATTGCTGATGCAATAACAGCAGCCATTAAAGGGCTCACTGCAGGTTTGCTTGCAATTGGCTGGAGAGCATCACTGCTAGTTTTTTCTTGGGGCTTTGGCGCATATTTCTTAGCAACTAACTTCATTGCTAAAATCAATACACTTAAAAACACAAAAACCAAACACATGCCGAGGATCATTATTCCTAACGCATCGGTTAACTGTTCTGATATTGCTTCCATCTAATCCTCTCACCAACCATAAAATTGCCGAAGTGCAAACAAACTCGCTAAATGAAGACTCACATGTAGAAGCCATTTAGCTAACGATGTGAACACACTGAAATAAAATAGATATTTATTCACTATTAATTCACACATTATGCATTTCTTTTGATAGCAGCCAAACGAGCTTAATGCCAGCTATCGCTATCATAGGCAAAAACAATAACTAATCTATAACAAAATAGCGAGCAGTTTGTAAATTGGTCATACCAATAAAAACAAAAGCAAACACAACTTGATGACGATTCCATAAATCAGGCGGCAATAAAATGATAAATTCGCAATAGAAATGCAATTATCATATTATTTAAATAATTGACTCATTAAATTGAAGGAAATTGATTTCAGATATGAGAACAGAAGACTAGCAAAGGCAACAATATGAGGTTTTATGCACAAAATAAATCTGTATTAAAGAAGCTGAAGTAATCGCCAATTTGTATGGTCTTGCTTACATATATGGTAAATAAGAATCACCTGACAACATACCTAAACAATCTTTTTATAGACAATTTGTTAGAAGGTGAAGCCTTTACATCATCCTTAGAAGTTGTGCCACCGAAGCAATACCTAAACAAACTCGATATTGCTAGCTGCTTATTAACTAATTCATCGGTTACATATTGCCTATCTGTTAGATGAGGCTTAATTTGTGCGGGTGCGGATACACTATCGGCACGTTGATAGAGTAAGTTAATAAACCCTCGCCAATCGCGTGCCAATAGTGATCGGCTTAAGCTCACCCTTTGCGGCAGCTTAAACATTTTCTGCTTTCTAAGCCCTACCAATGCAACAAACACGATAGCTAAAGCAATAACCACAAGCATCCATGTGTTAAAAAGCCCTGCCCCCGCTACGTCAATGCTATAGGTCGCAAACTTCAACCGATGTAAACCATCCTTCGGCTGCCACCAATTAAGCGTCTCGCCACCCAATGCATAATCTCCTCCTTCATTAACGATATAGCGATATGTTTGGTTTACCATTGCAATATTTTCGCCGCGATTGTTGCTATCACTCAACTTCGCCTCTTGTGCTATGAGCTTAACTCCCTTTGGCGCTGTCACCCTAATTCGTGGAATGTTCATCGAGGGTAAATTAACCACGGAAATAGTGACATTTCGCTCAATCACATCCCCGACTTGGTAGCTTTGTTTAGGCTCAGACCATTGCTCTTCGATTGAAACTTGCTCTGCAACAATGAAAGGCGCATTTTTGGGGATATCCTCTGGAATATAGGCGAAGAACACTTTGGGCTCAGAGAGCAAACTTAACACCTTCGGCTTATGGCTAACATTATCCATAAACTTAATATCAAACCTGATACTCGGCAGCTCTATTAACCCTTGTTGCTCCGGGTAAAGATATACCTCCCAAAGCTGTGAGGAGTATGTAATCCCAGCAATCTTTTTGTTGCCATTAATGGCAAACGAAGAGGCTCGAGACAACCTTGCCGTCGACATGGAGGGCAACTCGAACTTGGTGCCGCCATTAAAAAAGCCATTTACCAGCAGCTCAAAACGCAACACCACCTGCTCACCAACAACAGGGTGAACATTAGAAACTTGGCTCAATAGTTGACTCGTTGCTATTACTTTATTTCCCTGCTTGATTTGGTGTTCATCAGCAAAGACACTAAGCTGAAAAAAAGCCAGTAGTCCTAATAAAAAGACAAGACGTCTGTTTAGTCGACTTAAATAATGCCCTCTTCTATTTTTCATTAGTCACCGCCTCAGAACTTTGATCAGACGATAAAGTCCTTTGCAGTTGAGAGCGGTTATATTCAGCCTGAAATTTTGCAGCTAAAAACTGCTGCGGATCTTTACTGATATCGGTGAGCCATTGCTGCTTTTTAGTCTCGCTATTTAACAACTCCTCCACCGATAATTGTTGGATCTCAACCGTAATCTTACCCATCTGCGGTTTATCTGCGCCAAGCTCAGGGTCGGTCATGTCATCGGGGTCAATCGACTCAGGCGGATTCTCCTCCTGCTGGCTTTCACCAAGCTGTTTAATATCTCTAATTAGTTGGCTAACAATACGCAAATTACGCTCGGCGCCGGGGAAGTTTGGGTCAATTTCAATTAATAATTGGTACAGTGACTGCGCTTTGCTGTAATTCCGACCACGAGTGTATGTCATCGCTAGATTAAATAAACTTTGTAAATCGTTTTGTTGGCGATATATTTTTGCGGCTTTGCTGTACTCTTTGGCTTGGTAATACGCCTGTGCTTTCCAATGTGGGTCAGTAAAGAGGATTGCCGCGGTTTGATAATCACCTTGATTGTAATAGTACTGCGCTTGTTGATTATCACTGAAAAACCAATCGAGCCAATTAGCCTGTGCTGGAGCAGGAAGCATACTGACACATAGTACAATGGCGCTTGCCCAATAAAGACTAAAACCTTTTCGGAAAAACAGTAACAAAACCAGTGCAGCGGGATAGAGCAACCAATAGCCATAATTAACCCTTTGACCAGATTCAGCTAATGCGCTTTGCTCTAGATTAGCGACTTTAGCTGGTAATCTATCAGGGTTTTCTGTCAAACTCCCGCGGCTCATAACACTGTAACCAAACTCTTTAGCCTCTGCTTCAGCTTCTGTCGTTAATGCCGCAAATATCACCTGAGCTTTTAGGCTTTCAACAAACCGGAATAACTCAGTGCCACCAGTAAAACCGTCGGAAAATATCAGCAGGTCAAAACCAAATTCTTCAACCTCAGGCATCGCCTTGATAACGCTAACCAGAGTATCAATCTCATCTCCTTCTACAGGCATCACTTCTGGAGATAGGTAACCTAAATATAAGGTTAACAGTGCAAATTGATCTGAGGGTGGTAATACTTGATGACTGCTCCCTGAAAATGCCACCAAGGAGATAGGTCGCGCACTGCCGTACTGTAACAGGGTCGTAATCGCCAATTTGGCTCGGGTTAAGTGCTCAATATCCTGCTGGCGTTCTAACATCGAGGGTGACAAATCTAAGGCTATAACCAAAGGGGCTTTAATGCTATCACCACTCGCCTTAACCCAACTTGGGCCCGCTAAAGATAGTACTATCAAACAGCCACATATTAGCGTTAATATAATCGGCATTGTCACCGTTTTATGGCTATTCTGCATTGAGAAGGTCTTAGCGAGGTGAGCAGCAATAATACCTTCACCTGCCAACTCTTCAGCTGACACTCGGTTGCGCCATAACCCATACATCAATATAGCTATCGGAAAAAAGAGTAATAACCAGGCAGGCTCTGAAAACTGAAAGCTAGTCAACATAAGCCCCCCGTTTGACTCGAGCAACCGCAGAAATAGTTAGCCACAACCATACACAAACATATATCACTAACATGGGTCCCAGCAGCCAAGGGTAAAGATCTAATCTGGGTTGGTAGCTATTTTGCTGGTATTGCGCCGGTGCTATGGTGTCAATTTGAGCTAATATCTGCGCGATGGCAGTACTACTTTCTCCCTCAAAAGCCTTCCCTTGAGTGATTAGCGCTATCTTGTTAAGAGTATTAAAATCAACTTGATCTTCACCCTCGGTATTAATAGATCCCATCCCTAACGTGAAAATTTCAATCCCCTCGCTAGCTGCGACTCGGGCAGCATCTACAGGGGCGAGTCTCGAGCTAGTATCACTGCCATCAGTGACCAATAAAAGAATGCGCTGGCTGGTATTGGAATGCTCAAATGCACGAATACTGAGGCCGATAGCATCACCAATCGCAGTTGCTGGGCCAGCCATCTGCGTATCCATCTGCTCTAGCAATGATTGCCATAACCTAACATCCTCAGTAAAAGGAACTTGCAGGTAAGCACCAGAACCAAACACAATCAAACCGAGTCTGTCACCCTCTCGCTGTTGTGAAAACGTAGCAAGTAGTGACTTAAGCGCAACCAAACGTGAGACTTTACTCGTCGTCAATTGCTGCTCGCGCTTAGATTGCGGCGCTTGCGGTAACAAGTAATCCTCTTGCTCCATAGATTGAGACAAATCGACTGCAATCATCATGTCTCGACCTGTCTTCTTAGTCACTATTGGCTCTCCAATAAGCACAGGTCGTGCAATACACAGAGTCATCAGCAGCCAACTCAAAAGCAGCGCTAGTGCTTGAATACGCTTGCGCTGTCTTACCTGGCTACCAGAGGTAGGTGCTTGTCCTGTCGCGGCAACAATACGTGAGAAAAACGGCAGATAAATAGAGGCAGCAGGCTGCATATATGGCGGCGATACCTTAAAAAAAATAAAGGGCAAAATGAGCAGTAGTAGCATCCATGGATACTCAAGACTAATGTTCAAAATGATGCTCCTTTACCCAACGCAGGCATAACCCCTTTAGCGTCGCAAAGTCACTCGCTGATAAATTCACAGCCACGCATTGAGCAGATTGATAGTTCAACTGCTCTAATAGATTAAACTGAGATTCAGTAAATACAGATTGCTTACAGCTGTGAACAAGTAATTGATGCCAAGAGTAACCAGTATGGTTAAGCACAATGTTATCAGCCCCGGTCTGTACGGCCTGGCGAAGGATCTGGTTCATCGCCCCCGCATTATCTAGCGTCAGCGCTTCCAACTCGCGATAAGCAACTCTGCGGTAACGATTTTTAACCCAACGTCGCCTTTCCCTCACAATAAGCAAACCAATTACAAGTAAAATGGCAATAAGCACCACATACCAGCCGGTAGATATAGGCCACCAAGAGATAGGCTCTGGTAACGGTATATCAACCAACTGCTTCACCTGATTCATGCAGGTTCTCCCATCAATAAGTGACTTAACTGATTGATGACGGGCTCATAGGTATTTACAATACCTACTGGCAATATACTGCCAACCACGGCCTTTTTAAGACTGACTAGCCTTTGCTGGTATAGCTCTTCATATTTAAGTTGATTATCGGCATTCGCTTGGATATTAATCTGCTGCTCACCATGAGATACACTCAAACCATGGGCACGGGTTAAATCATCTTCTAACGGATCTTGAATGACAAAAAGCAATACGTTTGTTTTCTGAGATAAAACCTCAAGCTCAGCCAGTTCTTCAATTTCGATCCCTTCAATATCCGTTATCAAGATCATCACGCTCTGGCTACTTAATGTCGAAATTAATGGCCTGACCATTGAAAATATTGATTGTGAAACATCGACTGAGTTATCTACCGATGACAACTGTAATCCATTATTAGCAGTGACGATTGCTTCGAGCAGATGTACAACATTATGACTTGAGCGTTTTGGAGGTATTGACACCAAATCATTAGTTGCTAATACAACGCCTCCTACTCTGTCACCAGCATCAAATACTTGCCATGCTAACAGCGCAGCTAAATGCGCAGCGGTTACCGACTTAGTGTTAACTTGACTGCCGAAAAACATCGGCAAACGCTGATCGATAATGATATGAACAGGTCTATCTGTTTCTTCCGAATAGACTCTCACGTAGGGCTTCCCAAGACGGGCTGAGACTCTAGAATCAATTTGGCGGATGTTATCACCCGCTTGATATTGCCTCAGCTCTTCAAAATTCAACCCACGACCTTTTATGCGTGATGCATGCCTACCAGAAAGCATCCCCGCAGGTCTGTATCGAGGAGATAACGACAGCTGGCGACTCTCCTCTCTAAGCGCTAATAAAGCACTTAAATTGGTATAGATCCTAGGATCACCTTGATTCATAGGCAGCTCAAGCAACTGTTCATAATACCGGTGTCACACTTACTAGCTCTTTAACCACATCTTGAGCCGTCAAGCCATTGGCTACAGCAGCATAAGACAGCATCAACCGATGACTCAGTACCGCCAATACCACAGCTCGCACATCATCAGGGTCAACATAGTCTCTCCCCGCTAGAACGGCATGTGCTCTAGATGCTTTATCCAGCGCTATTGATGCTCTGGGACTAGCCCCTATTTTGATATATTTGTGTAATTCACTGTCCGGATATCTTTCAGGCTTTCGGGTGCCCATCACTAATGCAACAATATATTTTTCAATACTTTCAGACATAAACACTTCATGAACTAATTGCCGTCCTTGAATGACTAACTCTTCAGCATTTTCTATGTTAATTGACCGACTTTCATTTTTCGCTTCCTGTCCCCGGGTGAGGCGGATAATTGCCAGTTCAGTTTCATCGTCAGGGTAATCGATGATGACTTTAAACAGAAATCGATCCATCTGTGCTTCGGGTAAAGGATAAGTCCCCTCTTGTTCCACCGGATTTTGAGTCGCTAACACCAAAAATACTGATTGCATTGGATGACTGGTGTTACCGATAGTTACTTGGCGCTCCTCCATCGCCTCAAGTAACGCAGACTGAACCTTGGGCGGTGCCCGGTTAATTTCATCGGCGAGTAGAATATGGTTAAAAACAGGGCCAGGATTGAAATCAATTCTGTTATTTTCTGAAGCCGATAACGCTTCGTAACCAATAACATCCGATGGCAATAAATCCGGCGTAAATTGAACTCGCCCTTGAGATAACTTAAGTAAGTCGGCTAAGGTTTTCACAGAACGAGTTTTAGCCGTACCAGGTAGCCCTTCGAGCAACACATGTCCGTCGGCAAGCAAAGCTAACACCAGACCTTTTACTACATGTTCTTGACCGAGAACTTGTTCTTTTAACGCGGCTTGTAACTCATTAAGCTGTGAATATATAGCTTGGCTGTCCATACAGTGAGTATCCTTAATGCACATTTTCTATTTTTAAAAGACTCATCAGTTAGCCTTTTAAAAATAGAAAAAGGGCGCATGCGCCCCTCATCGATTTGATGCCTATTTACTTGCAGGTTGCTGCAACTTCTCCATCACCTGATCCAAGCTAAAGCTTGCGGCTTTCTGGCTAGGCGGATACTCCTTGAACGTCTCTAGGAATTTACCAACATAAACCTGAGCTGGAACTAGCATAAATGCTCGATCTAACATCCAATCCCAATAGGTATTTGAGGTGATATCGGCATTTTCATAAGGGTCCATTCTGAGGTTATAGATTTTAGGGAGTCTTAACACCACAAAAGGTTCAGCCCATAATGCTAATGTACCGGTAAGGCGCTGCTCCATAAACACTAGCTTCCAATCTTTAAAGCGCAGTGCGGCAAGGTCGCCATCATCAGTAAAGTAGAATATTTCTTCACGTGGGCCAGTGTTATCTTTACCAGTTAAATACGGTAAGAAGTTATAGCCATCGAGATGATTTTTAAATTTTTTGCTGCCAGCTTTATGGCCTTTTAATAGCTTGTCCTTAACTTTACTATCCCCGGCGGCAGCTGCAAATGTTGGTAACCAGTCCATATGGTGCATGATCTCATTTGAAACTGAATCAGCCTCAATCTCTCCAGGCCAACGAACCATAGCGGGTACTCGGTAAGCACCTTCCCAGTTAGTATTCTTCTCGCCCCTGAACGGTGTTGTCCCGGCATCCGGCCAAGTATTCATATGAGGACCGTTGTCAGTAGAGTAAAATACAATGGTGTTATCTTTGATACCCAACTTATCCACGGTATCTAGCAATTGCCCTACGTGATTGTCGTGCTCAATCATGCCATCAGCATAATTGCTTAGGCCACTTGAACCTTGTAATTCAGGTTTAACATGCGTACGAAAATGCATGCGAGTGCCACTCCACCAGACGAAAAATGGTTTTTTGCTTTTTACCGTACGCTCCATAAAATCAATAGCGGCAGCAACCGTTTCATCATCAACAGTTTCCATGCGCTTTTTGGTTAGTGGCCCAGTATCTTCAATCTTGCCGTCAGCAGATGACTTGATAACGCCTCGAGGGCCGAACTTCTTGCGAAATTCAGGATTTTTAGGGTAATCAACATTTTCTGGTTCTTCTTCAGCATTGAGGTGGTATAGGTTACCAAAGAATTCATCGAAGCCATGATTAGTAGGCAAGAACTCATCTTTGTCACCTAGATGGTTCTTACCAAATTGGCCAGTGGCGTAACCCATAGGTTTAAGAATTTCGGCGATTGTGGCATCAGTTGCCTGTAGGCCAACATCAGCACCAGGCATACCTACTTTCGATAAGCCAGTACGGAATACACTTTGCCCGGTGATAAAGGTAGAGCGCCCTGCAGTACAGGACTGTTCACCGTAATAGTCGGTAAACATCATCCCCTCTTTGGCAATACTATCAATGTTGGGTGTTTTATAGCCCATTACACCGAAGGTATAAGCACTGATATTGGATTGGCCAATATCATCCCCCCAAATAACTAAAATATTAGGCTTATCCGCTCCTACCGCAGCAAAGGACATTAGCCCTGCGGTGAGAGGCAGTAATGCCAGCCTTTTGGTAAACTTATTGCGAAGTAGCGTCATAAAAGATCTCCGTTCTTTAGTACAAACTTGTTTTTATGCAAACTTGATTTCATTCTGCGCTGTGCGACTTCCAGAATGACTATGACAAATATAGTTGTCTCACTTTAAAATCACACGTTCTCAAGCTGTAATCAACTAAAAACACCTTAAGTTCTATAAATTTACAGATGGACTAGTTAGGGACTACAATTGTCAATTTCTTGTTAGTACGTATCAAAGCCAAGTGTAGGTCACAAAAAATGTTGCTAAGGGAGTTGTGATTTATAATACCTATTGCATTAAAAGTTTGAC
>NZ_JBFRMK010000102.1:0-564 GCF_041470405.1 Shewanella sp. 10N.286.45.A1 | reverse complement strand
CGCTGCAGGCAAGTAGTGGAATTTGAGCAAATCGTTATTCTCGGCTCTGGCATCTTGCTTCGCTCTCGATAATTGCGCTTGCATTATTCTACCTTCGACCATCCTTAGTCTCGTACCTCCTATACCTGACCGCCAAGGAGAGCGGGAACGTCTTATCTTGTACAGAACAAAATAGACCATTTAGCCGTATATCCAAATCCCATAGAGAGGCATACAGCGTTTTGCCAATTTTTTACCGCAGCTAGCTTCAAACCTCCAAATACTCTTCTTCACCTGTGTAGTGGCCCTAGGGCATGAACACTCTCGTCAAGGCAGAATAAAGTACAACATATTAGTGTTTGCGGATAACGAGATGTTGAGGACACATGGAGTGATTATTTTGAGGAAGGTTAGAATGATAAGATTTACAGATGAATATATTACAGGCACAAAAAAACCGCTTATAAAAGCGGTTTTTTTGTATTTAAAGAATGGCGGAGAAGGAGGGATTCGAACCCTCGATGGGAGTTAAAGCCCATACTCCCTTAGCAGGGGAGCGCCTTCGGCCACTCGGCCACCTCTCCG
>NZ_JBFRMK010000101.1:0-4025 GCF_041470405.1 Shewanella sp. 10N.286.45.A1 | reverse complement strand
AATGCAATTGGTATAAGTTCATCAATAAAGCCATAAGAAAGGCCGCTATTTAGCGGCCTTTTTTGATGTAGCAATACTTAACATAGCTCGTGCTTATGAACGACTACGGCTCGGCTTATTAGGCGTTGCTGTGGCTTTATGCTTACGTACTGCACGGCGTATCTTAGCGCCACGTACTTTTGCACGGGCAACACTGTGTTTATCAGTGCCTAAAATACTGCGGGTTTCTTCGTCCATGCCAGCGGTTTGACGCAAGTAGTTAACCTGTTCAATAGGCAACTCTATCCAACCACCACGAGGCAAAGATTTCGGTAACTCAATCATGCCATAGCGAATACGAATAAGGCGGCTAACTTGCACCTCTTGAGATTCCCAAAGACGACGCACTTCGCGGTTACGACCTTCAGCTAAGCTGACATGCCACCACTTGTTCATCCCTTCGCCACCCGCTGCTTTAACTTTATCAAAGCTAGCTGGGCCATCTTCCAAAGTCACACCCATGCGTAAACGCTGAATACACGCGTCATTCACTTCACCAAAGGTACGTACCGCGTATTCACGCTCAACTTCATTTGAAGGGTGCATTAGGCGGTTGGCTAATTCACCGTCAGAGGTAAATAGCAACAGACCAGAGGTGTTGATATCCAAACGCCCTACCGCAACCCAACGTGAGTCACGGGTTTTAGGTAAGCGGTCAAATACTGTAGGTCGACCCTCTGGGTCTTTACGGCTACAGATCTCACCTTCTGGTTTATGGTAAGCAATAACACGACAAACCACATCTTCTTCAGACTTTATCGAAATGGCGCGTCCGTCGATACGCACTTTGACATCTGATTCAACGCGATCGCCAAGACTTGCGATTTCACCGTCAACACTAATTCGACCTGCAGCAATCCATGCCTCCATCTCACGACGGGAGCCATGGCCTGCTCGGGCCAAGACTTTCTGCAATTTTTCACTCATTAGTAGACTCTTCTATTTTTTCTGGCGCACTTTTCACTGTCGAAAAAAGTGCATCCAATGATTCGGGATCTGACAGTGACGGAAGATCCGCAATGCTGTCCAACCCGAAGTATGACAAAAACTCTGTGGTCGTCGCATAAAGTGCCGGTCTTCCCGGTACCTCTTTATGCCCCACGACTTTTATCCAGCTTCTGTCGTTTAAACTCTTAATAATTTGACTACTGATAGCAACGCCTCGAACAAACTCAATGTCACCTCTAGTGACAGGTTGTCGATAGGCTATCACCGCCAATGTTTCAATGGTTGCGCGTGAGTATTTAGGCGCTTTTTCTTGCCATAATGGCTGCAAATACTGGCTCAGTTCAGAAATAGTCTGAAAACGATACCCACCAGCCACTTTAATCAGCTCTACCCCACGTCCTTCATAATCAAGCTGCAACTCCTCAATCGAAGCCTTAATTTTAGCTCTAGACACAGTAAAATCAGCAAGTACTGTCTCTTTAAGCGCCTTAATCGTCATTGGCTTGGCCAACACAAAAAGGCTCGCTTCAATTAATTGCTTTAGCTGCTCTGGATTAATCTGTGACAACGAAATAGATCCTTAGTACGCTCTAACATGTATAGTCGAAAAAGGTTCAGTTTGTACCAGTTCCACCAACAATTCTTTTACCAATTCCATTAACGCTAAGAAACTCACCACCACCCCACTACGTCCCTCTTCAAAGTCAAATAAAGCTTCAAAAGGCAAATAGGTTTGTGCGTTTAGCTTGGCCAAAATTTGTGTCATTCGCTCTCGAGTCGAAAGTACTTCTCGAACAACATGATGACTTTCAGTCGCTTCAATACGTTTAAGTACTGAAGAGAAAGCACGTGCAATTTCGGTCAATGAAACTTCAGGAGGTAACAATTCAGGCTTTATATTGGCTGCTGGAACCGCTTTTGCTTGAAATATGTCCCGCTCCATTCTCGGCAGAACATCTAACTTTTCCTGCGCATCTTTAATCACTTCATACGCTTTTAGCTGACGGATTAACTGCGCTCGAGGATCTTCTTCATCCTCATGTTCTACATCAGGTTTTGGCAGCAGTAACCGCGACTTAATCTCAGCTAGAGTCGCTGCCATGACCAAATAATCAGCCGCCAATTCGACTTTGGCACCTTGCAGTAGATTGACGTACTCTAAATACTGTTGCGTTATCGCAAAAATAGGTAAGTCAACCACATCAAGCTTTTGTTTACGAATGAGATAAAGCAGCAGATCCAGCGGTCCTTCAAAAGACTCAAGAAATACTTCTAACGCTTCAGGGGGAATAAAAAGATCCTTCGGCATCACCTTTACAGGCTCGCCTTGCACCATGGCTAAAGGCAATTCTTGTACAATTCCCTCCATCCTTCTACCCACTCTATTTCGCAAACGCGCGATTATACCCGTAAACAACTATTGTTTAAAGTGATTATCGATAGGCGATATTCCTAAAGAAAAGGGCTCACATCCCCTGCACCTTCTCGTATCACCTCAAT
Organism: Shewanella sp. 10N.286.45.A1; assembly: GCF_041470405.1. Lineage (NCBI taxonomy): Bacteria > Pseudomonadati > Pseudomonadota > Gammaproteobacteria > Alteromonadales > Shewanellaceae > Shewanella > Shewanella sp. 10N.286.45.A1. Next base: position 1,538 of record NZ_JBFRMK010000101.1, on the reverse strand, counting down.
GTCACCTTCTGACATATCGATAACCGTGGTCGGTTTCTCACCTAAATAACCGCCGTGAATAATCAAATCAACCTGATGTTCCAAAACATCGCGAATATGCTCAGGATCAGACTCGGTGAACTCTTCACCCGGCAAGATCAAACTGGTCGACATAAGTGGTGCATCAAGCGCTTCTAACAGCGCTAAAGCAATCACGTTATCAGGTACACGAATACCAATGGTTTTCTTTTTCGGGTTTTGCAAGCGCTTAGGCACCTCTTTAGAGGCTTTAAAGATAAACGTGTACGGCCCAGGCGTGTTGTGCTTTAAGACTCTATAAGCTTGGTTATCAACTCGGGCATAGGTTGCTAGTTCAGATTGATCGCGACACATCAACGAAAAATTATGGTCGTTATCTATCTGTCTTATCCGTGCAATTCTGCTCATTGCATCTTTGTCGCCCAGTAAACATCCTAAGGCATAACCAGAGTCTGTTGGGTAAACTATAACGCCACCCTGTTGGATGACATTCACCGCTTGGCTAATTAAGCGTGTTTGAGGGTTTTCCTCATGCACATAAAAAAATTGACTCATTGTGCTTCCTTCCATTTATCTGACTGCCAAACCCAGTTAACACCTTGGGGTTGAAACATGTTCTTACCTAGCTCTATCCAGCTTCCTGGAAAATGGAAATCACTTCCTAGTGAGCACATTAAATCGTTCAGCACAGTCAGTGCTATCAAGTTATTTCTATCGTCAATGGTCTGTTGACCTAAGACTACTTCAATTGCGTCACCACCTGCTTCTTTAAACTCACGTACTAAACGTTTAAGCCATTTAGCTGATAACTTATAACCGCTTGGATGAGCCAGCACGGCAACGCCGCCCGCTTGATGGATAATATCAATCGCGCTGGCCATATCGCCCCAATTGTTAGGCGCGTATCCTGTTTTTCCACGTGCCAAATACTTCTTAAACACATTGGCGGTGGTGGTGGCATAACCCTTTTCTGCCAACCAACGCGCATAATGGCCACGGCTAATCGCAGCATCACCAGCATAGAATTTGGCGCCTTCGTATGCGCCCTCTATACCTGCTTTTGCAAGACGTTCACCAATTTCAAATGCTCGGGTTGCTCTTAATTCACGTTGACGTGTTAAGAAATCAGCCATCGGTTGGTTATCAATATCGATATTGAGCGCTACGATATGAATATCGAAGCTATTCCAGCGAGTTGAAATTTCAACCCCGTTGATGAGTTCCAGCGGTGTTGCATGGTTATTATTGTATTGGTGCGCTTCAGCTAAACCATCAGTCGTGTCATGGTCAGTAATAGCAAAAACTTGCACACCTTTGCTAATAGCACGTTCAATCAATTCTGAAGGGGTCAGTTGGCCATCTGATGCGGTGGTATGACTATGCAGATCAACCAGTTTTACTTCATTAATATTTTCATCTTTCATCCCCTTATAATACTTGAGTTTAACCTTGAAAGGGGATTTAAATAGCCATTTTGTAATCAGATTAGTTAATAATGCCAATCAGTATAAAGATTTGAT
>NZ_JBFRMK010000100.1:0-11337 GCF_041470405.1 Shewanella sp. 10N.286.45.A1 | reverse complement strand
AATGCAATTGGTATTAGAGCGGTTGATCTAAAATTTGCTATCAATAGCGGTCATAAGCACTTAGCAATGAGCTTATGACCGACAGAGATGTTATTTAGTGAGCGTGAATGGAATCTCTTGTTATAAGCTTAGGTTCAAACACATTTTTAACTTCAAGATCGGTTTGCTTAAAGGTATTTTTGAGGATCCATCTTGCAGCCATCTGTCCCATAAGCTTAATTGGATAATCAATTGTGGTCAGCTTAGGGTAGATATACTGCGCTAAAATGATGTTATCAAATCCAATTATTGATAGATCTTGTGGAATTGATATTTGATGTTCACGAGCATAAGTCATGGCGCCAGACGCCATCTCATCATTTGCACATACGAGGGCTGTAAAAGGCAGTTTATCTTTAAGCAGTTGCCTCAAACCATCACTACCACCGACTTCTTGGTAATCACCTTCATAGGTTAGTTTAGGGTTATAACTGACATTAAACTCTTTCAAGGCTTTTTTATGACCTTTTAAACGGTCACTGGCATCCATCTTCCAATTAGGACCAGAAATGTAAGCCACCTGTTTATGTCCTTGATCGAGTACTGCTTTTGCTGCAAGGTAGCCGCCGAGTTCATTATCGAGGCTTATACAGTTATCCGCGATTGCTGGTATAAACCGGTTAATTAGCACAATGGGGACTTCATTGTTAACCAAATCAACAAGGTATTCATCTGACACCGCTTCAACATGTAAGATTAGCGCGTCACATCGGCGGCTGATAAGAAACTCAATCCCCTCTTTTTCAGTCTCCTCTTCGCTATGTCCAGCGGCAATGATGGCATGCTTTTGTGAACCACGAAGCTCTGCTTCAATACCACTAAGCATGGAACCATAGAAAGGCCCGTGTAACTCGGAGACCAAAATGCCGACACTATTTGAGCGATTAGAGGCAAGAGATTGTGCAATCGCATTAGGTCTATAGCCTAATTGATCCATCGCATCTTGTACTTTCTTTAGTGTCTTTTCACTGACCTTAGCGTTTTTATTCATCACTCTTGATACTGTTGCGAGTGACACACCGGCTAGTACTGACACATCGTAAATCGTTGCCATATATTCCCTATTAAACGCCTATCGACATCATTTATTTACTTTACGTGTTTGCGGCATTAAGTTCACTTTGAATTTGCTCAACTTTCTTGTCATCCAAGATATACCACTTCATCACGACTGCAACAAGTAAACTGCCGATCGCCGGATAAAGGGTGAATGATAGCAAGATCCCCGATTTTGTTGCTTCTGTCTGCTCTACATCTGCTTGATAACCATAATAAGCTAATGCCCAGCCAGCCAGTGCGCCGCCAAGTGCTACGCCGAGCTTTATGAAAAATATGATGGTTGAATAAACCATGCCGGTAATGCGTACTCCTGTTTTCCATTGCCCATAGTCGATGGCATCAGCCATTTTTGCCCACAGTAAAGGGGTGGCCATATCAAGGAAGAACTTCCACAAGAAGAATGCGATAAAGGCCATTATTATCTGATCGGCGGCAATAAAATAGCTAAGAATACAGATAATAGCTGCAATAATTTGTAATCCGATATAAGCCTTTATCTTACATATTTTCTTTGCAAGTACTTGCGCCAATGCACAACCGAGCATACTGCCGACCATCCCCGTGGTCATAAAGGCGGTAATGAGATCTTCTCTTAATAAGAAGTATTTAACGTAATAAACGGCGAGGGTGAATTTAAGCACTTGACCGGTCAGCAGAAATATCCCTGTAATACATAAAATTCTGGCTTGGTCATTTTGCCAAAGATGTTTAATCTCCACCCAAAAGTTAGCTTTTTGTGCCTTAGGTGCACTGATCCGCTCTTTAGTCCCTAAAAAACACAGTAGAAACAGCACAACGCCAAAAAGGCTCATGGCGGTCATGGTTAGTTGATAGCCTTTGGCTGAGTCACCGCTACCGAACCATTCGACTAATGGCAGGGTACAAGAAGCGACAATTACGCCACCGAGCATGGCGAATACAAATCGATAAGACTGGACTGATACTCGCTCAGAGGGTTTTGCAGTAAGCACTCCACCTAAGGCGCAGTAAGGAATATTGATGGCGGTATAAACCATCATCAGTAGCGTATAGGTCACAAAAGCATAGATGAGCTTATTGCTGTCACTGAGATCAGGGGTAGTAAATGCTAATACGCTAATAAGCCCGAATGGAATGGCAAGCCAAAGTAGGTAGGGGCGAAACTGGCCCCAGCGAGTGCGGGTTCTATCGGCGAGAGAGCCCATAAGCGGATCCGTAATGGCATCAAAAACACGCACAACTAAAAATAGTGTACCCACTGCTGCGGGTGATAAACCGACGACATCGGTATAGAAAATGAGTAGAAACATCATCACGGTTTGAAAAATGATGTTACTTGCTGTATCGCCTAAACCATAGGCAATTTTCTCTTTTACTTTAAGCATTGTAGCCTCATTATTTTTATTCTTTTTGGGTGCTTGCTTAACTAACTTCTCTACTGGTTAATGAATTGCAGCGGAGAAGTTAGAGAATGTAAGCTTTTTGAGTCTAATTTTAAAGCTTGTTATGTTCGGAGACTGATAAAATCTCGATAAGCTTTAGCGCTGTTTTTTAGCGTGCGTTGTTGAGTTTGATAATCAACGTAAACGATACCGAAGCGTTTTAAGTAGCCTTCAGCCCACTCAAAGTTGTCCATTAAGCTCCAAGCAAAATAACCTCTAATATCGACGCCAGCTTCAATGGCATCGTTTACCGCATTTAAGTGTTGATGGTAATACTGAGTACGATCTTCATCTGCAACACTGCCATCTTGGAGTTTGTCATCCATAGCGGCACCATTTTCGGTGATGTAAAGTGGCGGCAGGGGATACAGATCATTTAATGACAAGAGCAGCTCTGATAGGGCTTTAGGATAGATCTCCCAGCCAATATCGGTGTGGGGCACATCGGGCACTGTGACTTGCTCAAACTGGTTTTCAGCACAAGCTTTATACACCGCTCGGGTATAGAAGTTAACGCCCATAAAGTCTAATGGTTGGGCAATGATCTCCATGTCACCTGACTCTATTTGCGGCAACTCTTCAGCAGGTAAGTTTTCAATGATACTTGGGTAGCACTTGTCAAAAAGTGGCTTTATATACCATTGATTAAAATGGGCATCGGCAATGTTGCTGGCATTAAGATCTTGCAGCGAATTTGACTGTGGATAGCATGGCGTGAAGTTAAGCACTATACCATTAAGTGCATTAGGGCTGTTTTTTTGCAGCACTTGCATCGCTAAACCATGAGCAAGCAGTAAGTGATGCGCCGCTTTTTTCCCGAAAGAGCGGCTCTTTAAACCAGGCGCATGAATGCCCGCTTCATAACCCAAATAGGCGCTACAAAAAGGTTCGTTCAGTGTGGCGTATGAATGAACTCGGTCGCCAAATGCTGTTGATATTAGATCGGCGTAATCTCGAAACTTATAGGCTGTATCTCGGTTTAGCCAACCACCATTATCTTCAAGGTGTTGCGGTAAATCCCAATGATAAAGCGTCACAAAAGGCTTAATACCTTTCTCAATTAATCTATCTAACACACCGATGTAGAAATCAACGCCCTGTTGGTTAAGTGCACCTTCTGCAGTGATAACACGTGGCCACGAGATAGATAGACGATAAGCATCAACGTTCAAAGACTCTATTAGATCAACATCTTGCTGCCACAAGTTGTAGTGGTCACAGGCTGTTGCACCGTCGGAGTTATCTCGAATTTTATTAGGCGTATTGCAAAAAGTATCCCAAATACAGGGAAGGCGTGAATCAATACCGCCTTCAATCTGAAATGAGGCGGTGGCGACTCCAAACAAAAAGTCACGCTTTTGCATTTTTGAATTGAAAGGCAGAGAAATCTTCATGGCGATATTAGTCATTTCCTAATAGTGACAAAAAATACAGCGCAATCATTAAGGTCATTAACCTGAAGCATTTTGCAGTCAAATAACATGATTGAACCTAATAAATCATTACTGGTATTCACTATTGGCCGATAAGCAGCAAGATTTCAGGCGAAGAAAATTGCAATATCAACAAACACTGTAGCAATGAAAGCGCTTACATAAAATGTTAACGGAACGGTTGATCTTCGTTGTGTTTGTGTTATAAATGAAAGCGCTTACATTGAGATTAGAGCGTAACAGAAAAAAGGTCAACACATTTATTTAACATGTTACCGCTAGACAGTAGAGAGGCAGATTAGCTTGTGTAAACGGCGACCCTGCTTAAATAACCGATATTGTAGCGATACTGGCTACACGCATAATAAGACTAATAAGGGGTGTATATGGCTAGTTCGCCAATGATGTCAGATAACAGTAGCTTGAATGGGTCGAGAGACACTGAAAAGCACACATTCGCGCTGGTATCGCTAACGTCGTTGTTTTTCATGTGGGGATTTATTACTTGTTTAAATGACATTCTAATCCCTCATTTAAAAGCTGTTTTTTCGCTAAATTACACTGAAGCAATGCTGATCCAGTTCTGCTTTTTTGGTGCCTACTTTTTAGTCTCAATGCCTGCTGGTCACTTAGTGAAAAAAATAGGTTATCAACGAGGTATTGTTACAGGACTTGTGATTGCAAGTTTTGGTTGTGCATTGTTTTATCCTGCAGCGGATCAGGCGGTTTACGGATTGTTTCTAGGCGCACTATTCGTTTTAGCTTCGGGAATTACTATTTTACAAGTGGCGGCGAATCCTTATGTTAATGCGTTAGGTAGCGCAGAAACGGCCTCTAGTCGCCTTAACTTAACTCAAGCATTTAACGCGCTAGGCACTACAGTCGCGCCTTATTTTGGCGCAGTGCTTATTCTATCTGTGGCATCAGGAGCTGGCAGTGAACTGAGCCATGCTCAAGCTGAGGCGGAGCAGGTTAAGCTGCCATACCTTTTGTTATCGGGGATGCTAGCCACACTTGCGGTGATTTTCTCAAAGCTTAAGCTACCGGTTATTGAAGGTCATGGAGAGGTGCGCTCTGATGGTAAGGCCGTTGAGTATTTAGGAAAAACCAATGCCATTGGCCATCGCCATCTTGCACTAGGTGCATTAGCTATTTTTGTTTATGTTGGCGCTGAAGTATCAATTGGTAGTTTCTTGGTTAGCTTTTTAGGTGAATCCAATATTGCGGGTCTTGAGGAGGCTGAAGCGGCGAAGTACATTACCTATTATTGGGGGGGCGCGATGATAGGGCGCTTTATTGGTTCAGCAGTGATGCAGAAGATCCCTGCAGGAAAAGTACTGGGCTTTAACGCAACCATGGCGGCACTGTTAGTGTGTGTGGCTGTTGTTAGCTCTGGTGCAACCGCTATGTACGCCATACTGGCAGTTGGCCTGTTTAACTCTATTATGTTCCCAACAATTTTTAGCTTAGCGCTGCAAAATTTAGGACCGCACACCTCACAAGGTTCAGGTTGGTTGTGTCTGGCTATTGTTGGTGGCGCTATTGTGCCGCTGCTGCAAGGTGTGTTGGCTGATGCCCTTGGTATTCAGTTGGCTTTTTTCCTACCAGTACTGTGCTATGGCTATATTTTGTTCTATGGTCTTAAAGGAAGCCAAGTAGAGCAGGCTTCAAGCAAGGAGCACGTGTAATGGCAAGTTTATTCTTAAGCGGGTTTACCCTCGATGCATGCCACTTAAAGGGAATTAGATAATGACTAACAATAAATTTAATCTGCGTTTAGATGCCGCGATACTAAAAAAATCGCAATGTAGTTTATTCGTATCGGCGTTGCTTTTATCAAGTGTAACGGCTTGTTCGTTAAAAGAGGCTGAGCCGGTTGAGAAACGTGATGCCTCAGTGGTATGGCCTAAATTACAGTTAGAAGTACAGCCAAATGCGGAGATGGAGCAAAAGATTGCGACAATGGTCAGTGAGATGACCTTAAAACAAAAAGTGGCGCAGATGATCCAGCCTGAGATCCGCGATATTACCGTTGAGGATATGCGCACTTATGGTTTTGGTTCTTACCTTAATGGCGGTGGCGCTTTTCCTAACGATGATAAGCATGCCACGCCAAGTGATTGGATAGCATTGGCTGAGGCTATGTACCAAGCTTCCATCGATGATTCCATTGATGGTTCTTCAATTCCAACAATGTGGGGCACCGACGCCGTGCACGGCCATAACAATGTGATAGGGGCAACGCTGTTCCCGCACAATATCGGTCTTGGAGCGACTAACAACCCAGAGCTCATTGAACAGATCGCAGCTATCACAGCTAAAGAGGTAATGGTTACGGGTATCGATTGGGTATTTGCACCAACGGTTGCAGTGGTTCGTGATGACAGATGGGGACGCACTTACGAGGGCTACTCTGAAGATCCTGAAATTGTTGGGGCTTATGCCGCCTCTATTGTAAGAGGGCTGCAAGGCGCGGCAGATGAAGACTTTCTTGGCGATGAAAGGGTGATATCAACGGTAAAGCATTTCGTAGGCGATGGCGGCACGGTTGATGGTATCGATCAAGGCGACAATATAGCAACGGAGCAAGCGCTATTTGATCTGCATGCCCAAGGCTACGTCAGTGGGCTCTCTGCTGGCGCACAAACTGTAATGGCATCTTTTAATAGTTGGAATGGGGTTAAAAACCACGGTAACAAATACCTTCTAACCGATGTGCTCAAAGATCAGATGGGCTTTGACGGTTTTGTAGTAGGTGATTGGAATGGTCATGGCCAAATCCCCGGTTGCAGTAATGATAATTGCCCACAAACTATTAATGCAGGACTTGATGTTTATATGGTGCCAACGGCAGCATGGAAACCGCTTTTTGAAAATACCGTTGCCCAAGTCGAAAGCGGCGAGATCCCAATGGCGAGAGTGGATGATGCGGTAACGCGCGTACTTAGAGTCAAAATGCGTGCGGGTCTGTTTGATAAACCAAGCCCAGCAAAGCGCACACTTTCAGGTAAAACAGAGCTTATTGGTGCTAAAGAGCACCGAGAAGTGGCAAAGCAAGCAGTACGAGAGTCTTTGGTTCTACTGAAAAATAACGACAACATCTTGCCGTTATCACCTAAGCAAACTGTACTTGTTGCTGGTGATGCTGCCGATAATATCGGTAAGCAATCTGGTGGTTGGTCGATTACTTGGCAAGGCACTAATAACACCAATGCTGATTTTCCTGGTGGCAGTTCAATCTATGATGGGATTAAAGCTCAAGTAGAAAGCGCTGGCGGAAAAACCATTCTTAATGTTTCAGGGGATTATGCGGTTAAACCTGATGTGGCAATCGTCGTTTTTGGTGAAGAACCCTATGCTGAAGGCAATGGCGATATTGATAACTTGGAGTATCAACGCGGTAATAAACGTGATTTAGCCTTATTGCAAAAGTTGAAAGCGCAAGGTGTTCCGCTTGTCGCGGTGTTTATTAGTGGTAGACCGATGTGGGTTAACGCTGAGTTAAATGCGTCAAATGCTTTTGTCGCCGCTTGGTTGCCTGGTAGTGAGGGTAAGGCTGTTGCTGACGTGATATTTACTGACGTTGATAATCAACTGCAATTTGATATGACAGGCAAGCTATCTTTTTCATGGCCAAATAGTCCAACACAAACGGCAGTTAATCGTTTTGATGACGACTATCAGCCGCTATTTCCTTACGGCTTTGGCTTGAGCTACGGCGATGAAACTGAACTGGAATTGTTGGGGGAAGTCGCAGAGCTGAGTAATGATGAGTCACAAAGCGTTGCCATTTTCACTCGCTCAGTACAAGCACCTTGGGTGATGTCGATTGGCAGTGACAATGAGCAGATAGCAGTGACGAGTAGTGTGCTGCAGGGCGAAATAGTCTCTTTGCGTACAGTTGATAAAGTGGTGCAGGAAGATGCAAGGCGAATAGAGTTTAATGGTAAAGGCGCAGGCTTTGTTCGGTTTACGAGTAACTTCCCAAGAGATCTAAGAGCCGCAATTGAATCTAACTCAGCGCTGTCTTTTGCGGTAAAACTCGATAGTGAGCTTAGTGATGACGTCTATATCTCTATGGGCTGTGATATCCAATGTGGTAAGCCGCTAAATATCACCTCTTTACTTGCTGAATTGCCGAACAACAGTTGGCAAACTGTCAGTATTGATTTGAAGTGCTTTAGCGACACAGGAGTTGATTTTTCACGGGTAAACTCACCGTTTTCACTGTCAACGCAGGGGAAGCTAACGCTGAGTATTGCTGATATCGCCTTGCTGCCGCAAGCGGACAATCAACAAGCGACTATGGACTGTCAGTGATTTGATGAAGATAAGCCATCTTCTTGCAAGAGGGTGGCGACTATCTAAATTTGTAAATAGTGAGATGATTAACTTTGCAATTATTGCTAACTAACAAAGGTTGTTCACCGCTGAACCAATTTCCGACCAGTTTGTGTGTAATAGCTGTTTCTGTACTAATTTTAGCAGGATGTCATTCGCAGCCTAAGCTTGATGAAAAAGGGTGGCAGCTTATATGGAATGATGAGTTTGATGGGACCTCCATTGATTTAAGTAAATGGAGCCATGAAGTTAATTGCTATGGTGGTGGAAACTCTGAAGCGCAGTGCTATACCGCGAATGCCAGTAATAGTTATGTGGCAGATGGTTCGTTGCACATTGTTGCGATAAAAGAGCCGTACAGTGGACCGGCCGATAAAGATGATCATCCCAATTATCACGCTGACGATAAATCAGTGACTAAAGATTACACCTCTGCCAGATTACGTACGCTCGGTAAAGGAGATTGGCGCTATGGTCGCTTTGAAGTTCGAGCCAAGTTTCCAAAAGGTCAGGGAACGTGGGGAGCTGCTTGGATGCTGCCAACCGACTGGGTTTATGGCGAGTGGGCCAGCTCTGGTGAGATTGATATCGTCGAAGCAGTAAACCTTGGCACTGTTTCTGATGAATATCCCGCTAGTCAAAAACAGGACGAAGCAAAGCTGCTTGAAACCCGAATTCACGGTACGTTGCATTATGGGCAAGAGTGGCCTGAGAATGTTTATTCTGGTCAGTCCTACCGCTTAGATGATAAAGAAAATCCAGCCGATGGATTTCATGTTTATGCTGTTGAATGGGAACAAGGTGAGATCCGCTGGTATATGGATGGTAATCACTACGCAACACAAACCGCGAAGGGTTGGTATAGCGAATCGGTTACTGGAGTGCTGGCTGAAAGTGATGCACCGTTTAATCAGCGCTTTCACTTTATTGTTAATTTGGCTATCGGCGGTGACTGGGCGGGCAAGGTCAATGAGAAGGGGATTGACGCGTCTGTTTTCCCACAGACTCTTGAAATTGATTATGTGCGTGTATACCGCTGTGCTAACGCCATTGAAACGGGTAAAGGCTGCGCCAGTGTTCAAGCAGATGCCGTGATGGTCAAGGGTAAGCTTGATGAGCGTTAATTTAGAACGAGTGTGAAGATACGCTATAAGCACAGTTTGGATTGAATACGATTGCAACATAGCACTAACACTATTTTTGTGTCAGCGAGTGGCTTAGTATCTTTTAGACCTAAAGTGTGTAATTGATTATTAATTTTTGCTTAAAGTCAGTGGCATAATCGTTAGTTAGCCATTTTTGTATATAGAGAGAGTACTTTGAGCCAAATTAAGACACAAACATCTGTAAACTCCGATAACGTTAATGGCTTTGAGCCTGAATGGTTAGTCGCAATCGTTGATATTGCCGTTGCTGCAGGTGATGCGATTATGACTGTTTATGCGACAGATGACTTTGAGGTTGATGTTAAAACTGACGATAGCCCGGTTACAGCGGCAGATCTTGCCAGCCATAACGTGATCGTGGCGGCGCTTGATAAGTTAACGCCCACTATTCCAGTGATGTCTGAAGAGTCGACGACATTAGCATGGGAAGAGAGAAAACTTTGGCAGTCGTACTGGTTAATCGATCCACTAGATGGCACTAAAGAGTTTATTAAGCGAAATGGCGAGTTCACCGTCAATATTGCTTTCATTCATCAAGGTCGTGCAGTTGCTGGCGTGGTTTACGCACCTGTTTTAGACAAATGTTATTTTGGCCACCTTGCTGGTGGCGCTTGTTTGAAGCATGCAGGTGTAGATCAAGCTTTAGTTAAAAAATCATTTGAAAATAAAGCCGTGCCTAGAGTTGTCGGCAGCCGTTCTCATATCAGCCCTGGTTTACAGAGCTACCTAGAGGCGCTGGGTGAACATGAAATGAAGAGTGTCGGCAGTTCACTTAAGTTTTGTCTGCTAGCCGAAGGTGAGGCGGATATATACCCAAGACTTGGGCTCACCAGTGAATGGGATACAGCTGCTGCGCAGGCGGTGTTAGAAAGCGCTGGTGGCAAAGTGCTGCAATATGGCAGTGAAGCTGCACTTGATTACAATCAAAAGTCAGATATTTTGAATCCATATTTCATTGCTTACGCGCCTCATTGGGAGTGAGCAAGAAGGTTTAATTGGTATCTTGTATAAGCTTGGTGCCTCAATAATATAACTAGAGAAATGATCAGTATGATTATGGGAGAGGCTTAAATGTTGCGGATTGGCATCGATCTTGGTGGAACAAAAATAGAGTTAGTTGCATTAAGTAGCGAAGGTGAAGAGCTTTTTCGTAAACGTGTACCGACTCCTCGAGAATATGTGGCGACGCTAGATGCAATAGAATCGTTAGTCAATGAAGCAGAGTCTTTACTTGATGACAAAGGTACTGTTGGCGTTGGGATCCCAGGCGTTGTCTCGCCGTACTCTGGTCTAGTTAAGAATGCTAACTCAACCTGGATCAACGGTCATCCTCTGGATATTGATTTAGGTAAAAGGCTTAACCGAGAAGTTAGAGTCGCCAATGATGCTAACTGTTTTGCCGTTTCTGAAGCGGTAGATGGCGCTGCTGCAGGCAAAGGGGTGGTGTTTGGGGTGATTATCGGCACTGGTTGTGGTGCCGGCGTTGCAATCAACGGCAAAGTGCATGGCGGCGGAAACGGCATTGGTGGAGAGTGGGGGCATAACCCTTTGCCGTGGATGACCGCAGACGAGTTCAATTCAACTGAATGTTTTTGTGGTAATCAAGACTGTATTGAGACCTTTATCTCAGGTACAGGCTTTGTGCGCGACTACAAGCAAGCAGGCGGTGATGCGCCAAGTGGTATTGAGATTGCTCAGCGAATGGAAAAGGGTGAACAGCTCGCTACAGAGGCGTTTGAGCGATATATCGACAGACTCGCTCGTTCACTTGCTCATGTGATCAATATTCTTGATCCTGATGTCATTGTCTTGGGGGGGGGAGTGCCAAATATTGAAGCTATCTATCCGCTGCTTCCAGATATCTTACCTAAGTATGTG
>NZ_JBFRMK010000099.1:0-18938 GCF_041470405.1 Shewanella sp. 10N.286.45.A1 | reverse complement strand
ACGCCAATGAGTATTTCAGTTAACGCTTATATCGGTTCCCCCTTAAGCATTCTCGACTTTATATGATTAGGGGCAGTTGATCTTTCGCGGTTGTTTTGCCGCAGTTTATTGGCATTTTGACAAGGCGGAGGCTATGTCGTTTAGTCATTCTTCACAAATAACCTACAACACAGTCAAAATAACCAAGAAGCGCGGCCCTTCGGGTTCGTTTCAATGTTTTCATTACTGCGTTACGAGCTTTCGCTTAGCCAGCTAAGCAGCATCGCTCAAGCCTTGTACTAAAACAATTGAATTCGAACAAAAACTAAGCTCGAAAGATCAACAGTCCCTAAAACTGCTTCTAGTAAATAGGAACTCATTGCTAGCTAGATTAATGATCTAGTTCAGCCCTAAAGTGCAGACTCTCTCATCCATTCGAAAAGCAGTTTGCTTTGCGTTGAAAGAATATTAGCAAGTTGAAACATAAGGGATCGATAGTGGCAAACTTAATAGTCAATTAAGTGTGGCTAAACGATCGTTGTAAGTGTTTGATACTAGGAGTGCCAAGATCGCTCTAATTGATGACGGAATATAGCTTATGGACTATGCAGTTCGAATTAGTCTGCTGCTTATGGGGGCTTTGTAGAGCTTAGTTGCTGTCTTTGGATTATCGCTTTGGCCCTATTTATGAAAAAGCCCACTTATCGAAAGATAAGTGGGCTAAATATATATTTAAATAGCGTTAGAAGTAGTAACCAAAGTTAATGTTGAAACGTTTGTTGGTATCACCATCGCCAACCATAGTACCGCCAATAAATGGCTGGTTTTCAGCGACTACAAAGTCAAAGTAGGTGTAGAGCCCGCCAGCTGTCACAGCCATGCCGGTGACATTCATAAAGGTGTCTTCCATTGCTGCTGGCTTGTCGGTCACTAATGAATAATCATTGTAGAAGGTAAGGTTTGATATTGGACCGATATTAACTGGCAGGCTATATGCTAAGTTAGCGATATAAGTCGTAGCTTCAGCTGGGATCGAATCATAGAAATGGTAAGCCGCTACCACAATACGGTCTACATCCATGCCGTCGACGTCGTACTTATAGTCCGTCATCTGTAACTTAACATTCCAACGGTCGTAGTTAACAACGCCGTGGATTGCTGCTGCAACGTTATCACCATCGGTGCCGTTTTCAATTTCTAATTGGCCAGCTTGCAAAGATGCACCTAGCTCTAAATCAACGTTATTAAAAGTAAAGTTATGGGTATAACGTGCGTTAAAGGTATTTAGCTCAGCAGCAGCATAACCATCACTTGGTGCATCGTAGGCATCTTCACCATCCAGACGAATACCCACTACATCATAGGCGTAACGGTCGGTACGGTCTGACACGTAACCGTCCAGTCCACCTTGCTCATCATTTTTATAAAAAGCCAAATCGAAACGGTTTGTATCGCCCTTGTAGGTGTAGTTAAGGCCCATGTCGTAGTCATCTTCTAGACCAAGATAAAAGTTTGAGCTAAAGAAATAGTTGTTTGATGCGTAGGTTAAAATACCAAACGGTACTTGGGTGACACCAATTTTACCTTGCTGTTCTTCAGTAAAATTATAACCGATCCACGCGTGCTGAATTACGTTCATGTATTCGAACCAGCGATACTGAGCAGAGTATATTAAGTCTTCATAATTACCAGAAACGTCGATGCGGAATAGATCGAAATCAAAATCACCGCCTCGGTCTGCGTTGTCATCATCAAAGTCTTCATAGGAGTAATTGACTCGAACTGCGCCGCCAAACTTAACTGCATTGCTTTTCTTCTCCACGACCTCTTCGACGACTTCCACTTCTACTTGTTCGATTTGTTGAGGCTTTTCGGCAGCCTTTTGCTGCTGGGCTTCTAATTGTTCAATGCGTGCTTTGAGGGCTTTTAGCTCCTCTTCAACAGGAGTGGCATTTGCATTAGCTGCTAACGCAAGTGCGATACAAGAGGCTGCAAGTGTATAACGAGTCATCATTTGTCCTAAAGGGGGGGAAGTAAGGAAAGTGTAGTGCATGTTAACAGATGTGTGGCCTTGCTGGTGTTTTGTTCTAATTGTTGGCTGATTGGTGGTTGTTTAGTGTGATCTACGTCGACTTTTAGCTGCTCGATAGGATGCGAGTAAATGTGTCGGGTTCTAGTTTGCTCAAATTAAGATTGAACTATTTGATTTTTTGTTTACTTAATATTGTCTGTTCATTTGAGACAATCAAACTCACGCAGGGCACTTAATGAGCCAATCATTTCCCCCTTAAAATAGTCACATCAAAATTAACCGGGTGTGGTTGTGAGCAATTTTCCAATAAGAGTAACTGTTTTGCTGGTCGTCGCGACTCTTGTAAGCCCTGCTGTATCTGCCAATGATATTGAGCAAAGCATTATGGATGATGCTCTTGACTCAACATCTAAACGAAAAAAAATTGGTTTGGCGCTCAGTGGTGGTGGCGCTAAAGGGGCTGCTCATGTTGGCGTCTTACGCTATTTAGAAGCGAACAATATCGCCATTGATTACATTGCGGGAACCAGTATTGGTGCCTATGTTGGTGGCTTATATGCACTTGGTTACAGTGCCAATGAAATCGAAGTCATCATGCTCGAACTTGATTGGAGCAGTGGATTTGATGATAGTGTTCCAAGAACAGCGCTGAATTTTCATGACAAACAAGATTTTGATCGGTTCAACCTTCCGTTTGATTTTGGCTCACTCGACGGTGAGCTATTGCTGCCAAAAGGGGTTTTACGTGGTCAAACTATGGCTAACCTCTATATCCGTTCTGCAGGTATGGTGCCTAGGCAAGCTTCATTTGACGAGTTAGCGATTCCCTTTAAAGCAATCAGTACCGATATTGCCACTGGCCAAGCCGTTGTGCTCGAATCTGGAAATCTATTGGCGGCAATGCAAGCCTCAGCATCAGTGCCTGGTATTTTACAGCCGCTTGATATCGATGGCAGGTATCTTGTTGATGGTGGAATGGTAAGTAATATGCCCGTTGATGTCGTGCGGGCAATGGGTGCAGATATTGTCATTGCTGTCGATATTGGTGCGCAGCTGGCACCTAAAGAAGACCTACAAGACAGCTTCGCTATTTTATCGCAACTCTCAACGATGATGACCCGTGCTAATGCCGTAGAGCAGATTGAAAACATGCAGCCACAAGATATTCTCATACGTCCGGATATTAGCCTGCTAGACACTACTGACTTTGCCAGTATGCCGCTAGGGTTTGAAAAAGGAGAGCTAGCAGCGTCTCATGATGCCGAGCAATTAACAGCGCTGGCGGCTTCAACTGATGAGTTTGAACGCTATCAAGCACGGCGGCAGCAATATAAGCACTCACTACAGACTTTCGAGCAGCGTCTTGTCGATAAGGTTGTGGTGGTGAGCAATAGCTATGAACCTATTGAGAAAATTTCAGCAGCTCTAGCCGTTAATTCTGGTGATACCGTTGACCGCGAAGAGATAGTCGATGCCATTGACCGTGTGTATGCTCTGAATAGTTTTGAGCGAGTAGAAGCAGAGGTTACTGAAGATGAAGCACAGCAAAAAATATTAACCGTTAACGCCAAAGAAAAGAGTTGGGGGCCAAACTTTTTTGATATTGGCTTTTCGTTAGAAGAAGACTTCAGTGAGATCTCTGATATTAAGCTGGATCTCGCCTATACCCTCAATAATGTAGCCGATACTAGGGGGCGACTCAGGTTTGAGCTATCTTCTGGTCTGGAGAAGGTCCTCGGTGCTGAGTTTTTATTGCCGTTAGACTCTTTAGATAAATATTATTGGAAGAGTCGTTATCGTTTCAAGCAAGAGCAACAGCTTTACTTTTGGGATAACGAACGCAGCTTAAAGACCCTGACTAAGTCTCATAAGGTCAGTTCATCTATCGGTATAAACCTCAGTAATAACATGATTGTAGAGCTTGGGTTTGCTGCTGAGACAGGCAATATTGAAGGGCCAACCATCATAGATCTAGATATCGATTATCAGAGCTATTCGAGCTTTATTATTGCCAGTTACGATAGTTTAGACAGCTATAGTTTTCCAAGTAAAGGTACCCAAATCTATTTCAAAGGGGCTTATAACGACGATAATCTTGATCAACTGACGTTGCCGATAGTGGGGGATGTCTTTGGTGACACAGCACAATTTAACTATGAGTTTTCCTTTAAGCATGCTCGCAGTATTGCACGCCATACATTGATCAATAAAGTTAAGGTGAGCGGCACTAACAGTGATGAAGTGAGCTTAATCCATACCCATAAATTGGGCGGGTTTTTAAACTTGTCAGGATTACATAAAGATGCACTTGTAGGGTCACAATTGAGCTATGGCTCTTTGATTTATCAATATCGCATTAGCTGGCAAGGCTTTGGTGGAATGAGCATTCCGCTTTATTTAGGGGCGTCAGCGGAAGCGGGTAATGTTTGGCAATATAAAGATCAACGCGGGCTCGATGATTTGATCTATGCCGCTAGCATTTTTGTGGGTACCGAGACTGATTTTGGCCCGGCAGTCCTCGGTTTTGGCATCAATGATCAGCAACATAAAACAGTATATTTGACACTAGGTAAGACTTTTTAGCCGGTTACGGTAAAGAATCAAAGCTGTATACCGCATATGAAGCTAGGCTAATTTGTCACCGAGGAAATCGAGCAGCATACGCACTTTGGGTGATAAGTGGCGATTATGTGGGTAGAGTGCCCATATACCTTCATCAGCTTGGCGGTTATTTTCCAACAGTGACACTAGCTCTCCAGAGGCGATAAACGGGTTCACGTAATAGTCAGGCAACTGAATAATGCCTAAGCCTTTGATAGCGGCATCGACCAATGCATGGCCGCTATTGCAGCTCAAGTTTCCTTTGATCCGTACATTTCTGGCTTTGCCTTTTTCTTGAAAACGCCAGTAATCTAATGTGCCAATTAAGCAGTTGTGCTGGTCAAGCTCGGACAAGGTGTGCGGCAGGCCATAAGTGGAAACGTAACTTGGGGAGGCGCAAACATATTGGGTGCGTGAGCCGAGGCGTTTAGCCATCATGCTTGAATCTTCCAATTGGCCTAAACGGATCGCCAGATCGTAACCTTGGTCGACCAAGTCGACTTTAAGGTTGGTCAAATTCATTTGCACTTCTAGTTCGGGGTACTGAGTGAGGAAATCATTGATCAGCGGTGCGATGGTGCCTTCGCCATAAGTGACAGGAGCGGTGATCTTTAGCAATCCCCTTGGAGTGGTCTGCAAATTGGTGATAGCGCGTTCCGCTTCATCTAAGCCATCTAGCACTTGGCGACAATGTTGGTAGTACACTCTGCCAACTTCGGTAACCGATACCTTGCGAGTAGTGCGATGGAATAGCTTAGCGGCTAGCCGCGTTTCAAGAGCACTCACTTGACGGCTGACCTGGGCTGTTGAGATCCCTAAGCGCACAGCAGCTTTAGTGAAACTTTCCGTTTCGGCTACAGCAACAAACTCGCTCACACCTTCCCAGTTAAACATATACGCTCTCTACTTATCTCAGCTGTCAATGATGCCAATTATTGCTAACTCTAGCCTAAATGCAATGTTATCTGGTCGTTTAAGGCTTAATTATTACCATACGGTAAAAGAAATTTTCAGTATTGTGGGATTATCAGTTTTGGTTCACTGAGTATAATTTGCACCATTAAAGTGGCGTGGCAATTTGCTTACGCTCTTCTAAACTTTAACTCTGTTAGCAAAACCATGTTGGGTCATAACGGCAAGCTTGGGGCTAGATTGAGGAGTCAATATGGCTGGTGGTTGGGCCCGCGATGGGGCGGTGCAAGATCAGATTGATAATAGTGTTGCCGATGGCGTTGCGCATATCCGCAGTGAATTGTCTTTGGGCACAAGTTTATTTTTCTGTGAGGAGTGTGGAGCGCCGATCCCTGAGGCACGTCGACAGGCAATTCAAGGCGTACGTTTTTGTGTGAGCTGCCAAAGCGAACTCGATGAACAACAGAAAAAAGTCAGCCTGTTTAATCGACGCGGCAGTAAAGACAGCCAGCTTCGCTAACCGGTCTTATTTGGCCTGATGGTTTAAAGGCGATGGTGAAAGTATGGATAATAGCTGTGTGACTATCAGCGTTATTATTACCATATGGTAAAAGTTAATTGCATAATAGTGGGATTATCAATTATTGGTGGCTCGCTATAATGTTGGCATATTCATGACGGCACTGGTTGATTAGATAAGACCGTTTTTTAACTCTATATAAAGTAGGTATTACAGATGACTGCACAGACTATTAAATCAAAAGCCGCAGTGGCTTGGGCTGTTGGACAACCACTAACGATGGAAATCGTAGACGTGATGCCACCGCAAAAAGGTGAAGTCCGCGTCAAAATGATTGCAACAGGTGTTTGTCATACCGATGCCTTTACACTGTCAGGTGACGATCCAGAAGGGATCTTCCCTTGTATTCTTGGCCATGAAGGTGGCGGTATTGTTGAGTCTATCGGTGAAGGTGTTACCAGTGTTCAAGTCGGCGATCATGTTATTCCACTTTATACGCCTGAGTGTGGTGAATGTAAGTTCTGTAAGTCTGGTAAAACTAACCTTTGTCAGAAGATCCGTGAAACCCAAGGTAAAGGTCTAATGCCTGATGGCACGACTCGCTTCTCTAAAGATGGTGTTGATATCTTCCATTACATGGGCACTTCAACCTTCTCTGAGTACACAGTATTACCTGAGATTTCATTGGCTAAAGTTAACCCAGAAGCACCGCTTGAAGAAGTGTGCTTATTAGGTTGTGGCGTTACAACCGGTATGGGTGCGGTGATGAATACCGCCAAGGTTGAAGAGGGCGCGACTGTTGCCGTATTCGGTATGGGTGGTATTGGTCTTTCAGCTGTGATTGGTGCAGAGATGGCTAAAGCATCACGTATTATTGCTATCGATATTAACGAAAGTAAGTTTGAGCTTGCACGCCAACTGGGTGCAACAGATTGCATCAATCCAAAAGATTATGACAAGCCAATTCAAGACGTGATTGTCGAGCTTACTGATGGTGGCGTAGATTACTCATTCGAATGTATTGGTAACGTTAACGTTATGCGCAGTGCACTTGAGTGCTGTCACAAAGGTTGGGGCGAGTCAGTGGTTATCGGTGTTGCTGGTGCAGGGCAAGAGATCTCAACGCGTCCATTCCAACTGGTGACAGGCCGTGTATGGAAAGGCAGTGCATTCGGTGGCGTTAAAGGTCGCTCAGAGCTGCCTGAATATGTAGAGCGTTACATGGCGGGTGAGTTTAAGTTAAACGACTTTATCACCCACACCATGGGTCTTGAACAAGTCAATGAAGCCTTTGACTTAATGCATGAAGGTAAGAGTATTCGTACTGTTATCCATTTCGATAAGTAATATTTACAACCTAAGCCTATTCAGTGGCTGTTTAACCCTTTTACGATGAGTTAAAGGGTTAAACATGACAAGAGATGCAAGCATGACAATTGAAAATATCAGCGTAAATAAGAGCTTTGGTGGTTGGCAAAAGCAATATACTCACCAATCAGAGTCGTTAAACTGTGCGATGCGATTTGCTATTTATTTACCACCGCAAGCGTCAAATGGTCAAAAAGTGCCTGTGCTGTATTGGTTGTCAGGCTTAACTTGCACTGATGAAAACTTCATGCAAAAAGCAGGTGTGCAAGCCATAGCGGCGGAATTAGGGATAGCAATTGTAGCGCCTGATACTAGTCCGCGCGGTGAAGGTGTAGCAGACGATGATGGCTACGACTTAGGTCAAGGCGCAGGTTTCTACGTCAATGCCACCCAAGCACCTTGGAGCCGTCATTATCAAATGTATGACTACGTGGTTAATGAGCTGCCGACGCTGATTGAATCTATGTTCCCAGTGAGTGACAAACGATCGATTGCAGGTCACTCAATGGGCGGTCATGGTGCCTTGGTTATCGCTATGCGTAACGCTGCTGCATATCAGTCAGTGTCTGCATTTAGCCCAATCAGTAACCCTGTTAATTGTCCTTGGGGTAAAAAGGCACTCACAACTTATCTTGGTCGTGACACGAGTACATGGGCTGAATATGATGCCAGTTTATTGATGCGCAAAGCGACTGAATTTGTACCGGCATTGGTTGACCAAGGTGAAGGCGATAACTTCTTGGTTGAGCAGCTAAAACCTGAAATGCTGCAAGCGGCGGCCAAAGTGAGTGGTTATCCGTTAACGCTGAATATGCATGATGGTTATGATCATAGTTACTACTTTATCGCCAGCTTCATTGAGCAGCATATGCGCTTTCACGCTGCGCACTTAAGTGACTAAACTCACCTAGCTTTAAAAATGCCGCTTTGATAGTGGCATTTTTTATGGGTGTTATTGCGGTTTTAAGGCTAGGAGCTGGTCGTTCACGACGATTTAAATAAGGTAAATTTAAAGCTAATACCAATCAGTACATAGACTATGTTAAATTGAGGCTAAGCTTTCTAAATTAATATCTAAATAACGCTTATGGGGGCTGAATTATGGCAATCCGTTCATCTTTCTCTCGCATTGAGCGGGTATTAAGCTTCATTCATAGTCATCTTGACCAACCCTTGTCTTTGGAAGATATCGCAGAGCATAGTCAATGTTCCCGCTGGCAGCTGCAGCGGATCTTTCAGCAGCAAACAGGCTTAAATGTGGCGCAATATGTGCGCGAGCTTAAGCTCAGTGTCGCCGCTGACAAAGTATTGTTAGGTCAATCTCGAATGTTAGATATTGCTTATGAGTTAGGCTTTAACTCTGAGGTTAGCTTTAGTCGTTCTTTTAAGCAGTTGTTTGGTGTGAGCCCGAAGCAATATCAACGGCGGGGTACACGTGTCGGACTTAGAAATCCTATTGTGATACGGCCTGAATTTAAAGCCAACAAAAAAATAGATACCACCTTCTTACAAACTCATATTGAGTATCGCGAGGCGTTTACCGTATATGGCCTCTCGTCACCCATAAAAGGGGTATTGTCTGAGACTCCTGACTTTTCATCCATTGTGCCCGACACTTGGTTGCGTCTGTTCGATATTATTGAGCAACAATTACCACTAATGGGCAATATGCTTGGAGTGGTCGATACTCTCTCACTTATCACTGAGCAGAAAAGCATTCGTTATTGGGCTGCATTGGAATTAGCTGCTGAGCAGTTGCAATCATTACAACCACTATTGAACGATGGGCCACTCTGTCGGTTAACTGTCCCTGCACAGGAGTACGCGGTTGTTTCATATAACGGCGCTGTTAATGAATTCTCTCAGTTAGTGGAGTGGCTTATTTGTGATTGGCTACCGGGATCTGGCTTTGTGAGCATTGATGGTTATGAACTGGAAAGCTACGGTAAGATCACCTCAACCATTACCGACCTTAAGCATATGGAATACTGGTTACCGATAAAAGCTAAGTAACAACATTAGTAAAAGCTAAAAGGTGACAGCATTCGCAAAAACTAAATTTCCTGTCTTTTTCTTCCTCTTTTGCACCAAATTGTTAAATATCCCCCTCAAAAAGACTATATTATCGCGTTTGATAATCATTCTCATTAGTATTCGCTTGTTGTAGATAGAGCAAGTGTGAATCACATTAGGGTATATAGAGGACAGTATGGTCTCAGTTCAGGGTAATAAGGCTTTTCACTTAACAGTAGTTGCTACCGCTATTAGCGCATCACTATTTTGTTCATCGCAGGTTGTTGCAGCGGGGTCTGAGGACTTAACGGTTGAAATTCCGCCAATGGAGACCATCACTGTATTGGGTCAAGCCTATCGTAATACCGCGACTAAAACCTCGTTAACGCCAATGGAAACACCGCAAGGTGTAACGGTGATCGACAGCGAGTTACTGAGTGAGCGTGGGGTTAAGTCACTTAACCAAGCATTACGTTACGTTCCTGGTGTGACGACTGAGCAAAAAGGTGGCGCGGTCACCATGTATGACACTTTCAATATACGTGGTTTTGACGTTAACCAAAGCTACTATGATGGCTTAGTACTGCAGTACTTAAACGGCTGGAACCTACAACCACAGATTGATCCAATTGCTCTTGAACAAGTTGAAGTTTTCAAAGGACCTACCTCTGTACTCTACGGTTCAATGCCACCAGGTGGTATGGTCAATATGATTGCTAAGTCACCGCAAGCGGCTGATAGCACTGAAGTCAATTTTGCCACAGGTTCAAATAACTTAGTGGAAGCATCTATTGATACCACAGGCCAGATTGGTGATAGTGATTTTTCATATCGTATTATTGCGTTGGCGCGCAGTAAAGATGGTCAAGTCGATCATACTGAAGAAGAACGTTTTGTGTTTGCACCGTCGCTTGACTGGAATGTTTCTGACAGCACTTACATCAACTTTAACCTTTACTACCAGAATGATCCTGCAATGGGGATGAACTCTTCGCTACCTTCATCAGGGATGATCAGTGAAAACCCTGCGGGTAGCACTAGCCCGTCAACTTTTGCAGGGGACAAAAATTGGTCGACTTTCGAGCGTGAGTTCATACTTGCAGGCTATAAAGTTAACCATGATTTCAATGATAACTGGTCTTTCCTGCAGAACTTCCGCTATATGGATGCCAAGTTATATCAGGAAAATACTTATCACTTGGAGTCGGGTTTTGACCCAATGACAGGTTCGCTTGATAGAAATATCTACAGCACCGATGAGACTTCAACGGGTTACACTATAGATAACCAACTGTCTGGCTCATTCAATACCGGAAAAGTTGAGCATAACGTGCTGTTTGGTCTTGATTATCAAAAACTTGATGGTGTATCTGCTTACTCAGAATTCGGCACAACCAGCCAATTTGGCGATTTCAATATTTTCAATCCGAACAACGATATGATTGAGCGTGATGCACTTAGCTCAACCTATGACGCTCGCGATAATGTACAAGTAGAGCAGTTAGGTCTGTATTTTCAAGATCAAATGCGCATCGACAAGTTGATTGTGATTGCTGGTGGTCGATTTGATGATTACAGCTCTTCAAGTGAATACTCTGACTCCTATGGCGACACCAATAATGCCGCCGATCATGACCACTTCTCTTACCGTGTCGGTGCCATGTATGAATTTGACAGTGGTTTTTCACCATTTGCAAGCTACGCAACCAGTTTTGAACCTGTAGCGGGAACCAAAAAAGATGGCTCTACCTACCAGCCTGAGTTGGCTGAGCAGTTAGAAGTTGGTGTTAAATACAGCTCTGATGATCACAGTAAGACCATGGCCGTGTCGCTGTTTAACATAGTGAAAAGTGATGCATTAATGGCGGATCCAAATGATCCTTGGGGCGACAAGCTTCAGATAGGTGAAATTGAGTCTCGCGGTGCCGAGTTTGAAAGCCAGTGGTACATGACCGACAACTTTGATGTGGCGTTGAACTACACCTACATCGATATGGAGATCACTAAAGATAGCGGTAATGGTCTACAAGGCAAAAGCCCTATCTATGTGCCAAAGCATGCTGCATCACTTTGGTCTAATTACTATATTGAAGATGGTGCGTTAGCGGGAATGCGTATTGGTGGTGGTGTTCGTTACGTCGGTGAAATGCAGATTGATGCTATGAATACCGATACCGTTGATTCATACACGTTAGTTGACTTGTCGCTAGGTTATGACTTGGGTGAGCTAAGCGGCAGTCTACTTGGCGCCAGCGTTAACTTAGTGGCGAACAACCTCTTTAACGAAGAATACTATACCTGTTATGACACGGTTAACTGCTGGTATGGCGCTGAGCGTAATATCGAACTTAACTTCAAATATAACTTCTAGTTGTTAGTCGGGGGAGGTTTCAGTCGATGAAATCTCTCCCAGGTATTTGCTTAAGGTTAATGCATTAATGAATCAGGCTGTTTTTAATCAAATTTACCAAGAGTGTCAGCAGATCTCTCCTTATCTCAAAGGCGAATTTACCGATGCTGAGTCTGAATCTAATTCTGAGCTAGAGTTAATCTCAGCGAATAGATCCAACATCACCATTATTAAGTCATTGCATACCAGTTTGATGCAGCAATCTCCTGAAGCGGGCAGAAGCTATTGGTTAACACGAAGCTGGGATCTGCTCACTTGGCAGCCACTTTATCTAACGCTCACCTCTATCTACCAGTTACGTATTTTGCCGGATCTTAATAATATGCTGCAGCAGCATGATAATGGTTTAGTGGCGGGGTTTCGTTTTAACTGTACTGATTGTGCGACCGGGGATTATGAGTGTTTAATTCGGCAGGCGGGTAAACAGCTGTCACAGCTATTTGAGCATTACCGCAAAGAGCTTGATCAGTGGGCGCGTTGTCGCCCTCGCTTTACTGAACATCTTATTGCCGATGCCTTATTTGCTAAGCTGTTATTGATGCAGAAGTCTCACCCAGAAATGAGTGACAGTTTCATTCGTCGCCATGCTAAGTTATGGCTAGATGCGCTCAATTTTTCAGATTCGCATTTACAGTCGCTATGTCTCTCCAAGCTAGACAACAAGCTCTCGCTCAATCGCACTAGCTGTTGCTGCGTTTATAAAACAACCGCTGGTGTAAAGTGTGCCAATTGTCCGCGGCTTAAACAAAAGAGTAAATCATGTACCAATTGACACACGTCAAAGTCATTAGAGATCAGCGTACCATCCTAGATATAGAATCACTAAATATCGACCCCCATGCTTTGACTGTGGTGTTAGGTCACAACGGTTCAGGTAAATCGACTCTGGTTAACTTGCTTGCCAATCAGTTTAACCCTGAAGAGGGCGAAGTGATGCTTGGTGGGCAACCAATCAAACAATATAGTGCCAAAGAGTTAGCGAGAACCGTTGCTTATTTACCGCAAAAGCTACCGGAAGTAGCAGGGCTTAATGTGGCAGAGTTGGTACGTTTAGGCCGATTTCCTTGGCGTGGTACTTTGGGGCGCTGGCGCAAAGAAGATGAGCAGATCATCGCGCAAGCGATGGAGGAAACAGGAGTTACAGCATTTAAAGATACTCTGGCTGATCAGCTCTCTGGTGGTGAGCGGCAACGGACATGGGTTGCGATGTTACTCGCTCAACAAGCTGAGCTATTAATATTAGATGAGCCAACCTCTGCACTTGATATTCATCATCAATACCAGTTGATGGAATTGCTCAGTAATTTGAATAAAAGCACTGGCAAAGGGGTGATTGTCATTTTGCATGATCTTAATTTGGCGCTGCGTTTTGCGACCCAAATTGTTGCACTAAAGGCGGGTAAAGTTGCTTTTAGTGGTGAGGCCTCATTGTTGCAAGATGAACAGCGACTCAGTGATTTATATGCCACACCAGTGACTTTGATTGATCACCCTAACCAGAATCATAAGGTAGCGATTGTATGCTAAGGCGTGCCATCTTTGTTTTACTGTTGTTATGGCTACCTAGTACGTTATTTGCCAAAACGTCGTCAACAACGATTACGGTTGTAGACAGTCGCGGCCAACACCAGTTGCCTGCCACACCTATCCGCGTGGCGGCGCTGAATTGGGACGTTGCTGAGCAAGTCTTGGCGCTTGGGGTGACCCCCATTGCTATGCCTGACATTAATGGTTACAGAGAGTGGGTTATGCAGCCTAAAGTACCTGACTCTGTAATGGATATAGGCAGCCGAGTTGAGCCCAATTTTCAACGTTTAGCAACGCTTAAACCCGACGTCATCATCATTGCTTCACCGCAGTTAGATCTATTACCACGACTGGAAAAAATTGCGCCTGTTTTGTTCTACCAAACTTATAGCGAGCACCATGATAACGCTAGGGCGGCCATTGATAACTTCAGATTGATCGCACAATTACTTGATAGAGAAACACAGGCAGAGCAACGGCTAACGCAAATGCAGCACTCGATAGCGACAATGCGTCAGCAGTTGGCACAAGCTTATCAAGGAAAACTGCCGACAGTGACCACCTTTAGATTTGCTAGCATGACCTCAATTTATCAATTTGGTGATAACTCAACTGCGCAATATGCGCTGTCATTATTGGGGATCTCTGCGGCAATAGAGCAGGCACCGACTCAGTGGGGAGTTAAGCAAAAGCGCCTTAAAGAACTGCGTCATGTTGGCGACGGTATCGCGCTTTATTTTGAACCCTTTACGCAACAGCAGCAGTTATCGACCAGTGTTATGTGGAATGCCTTTCCCTTTGTACGCCACCACAAAATGAATAGTGTTAAACCAGCTTGGAACTACGGTGGTGCGGTATCTATTGAATATATGGCAGCAGCATTAACTGAGAGCTTGCTAGCGATAGCGCCAATTCCACCTACATCGTTACCTCAAAACGAGAGTGAGCAGAACCAATAATGCCCAGTAAGATAGTTTCTCGATATAGCGTTACCTTTATCGCGTTAATGGCTTTTGCCATTATTTCAGCGCAAATCGACACCCAGATTAGTTTGTCACAGCAGTGGCACTTGCTTATTAATTTTGCCGACAGACTGACGTTAGCCACTAGCTTTGATGCGATTATGTTTACTGAGTCGCAGTTGCCACGGATAGTGATGGCCGTGATGGTCGGGGCAATGCTAGGTCTGGTTGGCAGCTTAATGCAGCAGCTAACTCAAAACCCGTTAGTGTCGCCAATGACATTGGGTACCGCCTCCGGTGCATGGTTAGCACTGGTGCTACTGAATGTGTTTTTCCCAGGATTTGTTGGCCAATATGCATCTGTTGCGGCAACGGTTGGCGCCATGCTTACACTGGGGTTAGTGATTTTAATTGCAGGCGTGCGTAACCTTTCTGGTTTACCCGTGGTGCTTGCCGGTATGGCGGTGAATATTCTATTGGGTGCAATCGCCACTGCGATTATTTTGCTCAATGACCAATACGCTAAGAATCTGTTTATTTGGGGCGCCGGAGATCTGGCTCAAAATGGTTGGCAGCAGGTGCAATGGTTATTGCCTAAGCTGAGTGTGTCAGTGCTTATTCTACTGCTGGCTCCGCGAGTATTGGCCCTTTTAAGAATGGGGCAGGCCGGCGCCGCCGCTCGTGGACTCAATATTATCCCCGCCATTTTGGCATTGTTCACTTTAGGTATTTGGCTTGTCGCCACCTCCATTACCGCTGTTGGGGTTATCAGTTTTATTGGTTTACTCGCGCCCAATATTGCTCGCCAATTAGGTGCGCGTACTCCACGAGATGAACTGTTTTTTAGTATGTTACTAGGTGCGACAGTTCTGGTGATTACCGATGCGCTTGCCATTGCAATGAGCATGTTGACCTTCGACTTAGTCCCTTCTGGTACCGCTGCAGCGCTTATTGGTGCCCCGGCACTTATTTGGTTTACCCGTCGAAAAATGGGCGCACAGGATCAGCTATCTTTCTCATTGCCTAAAAGCCGTTACCAGATGAGTCCGAGTACGCTTATTACGATGCTGGCGAGTTTGTTTGCCGTCATTGTTTTGGTGCTAGTGTTTACAAAATCAACGGTAAATGACGCTACAGTATGGTTATGGGCGATTCCAGATGCCTTTGCCTGGCAGATCCAATGGCCAAGAATTATCACGGGTATTGCAGCGGGTTCTGGCTTGGCTGTCGCGGGGGTATTGCTACAGCGACTTATCTATAACCCGTTAGCGAGTCCCGATATTTTAGGGATCTCTGCAGGTGCAACATGCGCCTTAGTTGGCGGTAGTATTTTTGTTGGTCTGAATATTTTTGATGCGGCGCCGGCTATTGCATTTTTGGGCAGTATGACGGTTCTTGGATTGTTACTCTTGTTAGGTAAACGCCACCGTTATGCTCCATCTATGTTGATACTGACCGGTATCGCTTTGACTGCACTTATTGAGGCGATGGTGCAGTTTGCATTGGCCCGGGGTGATGAAACCTCTTACACCATTTTGAGTTGGTTAGCTGGCTCAACCTACCGAGTATCACCCAGTGCTGCAGTGATACTGATAGTTAGTGTGTTAGGACTGATTGCGTTTGCACTCGTCACTTCGCGCTGGTTAACGTTAATCTCGACCGGACGAGAGTTTGCCAAGGCTCGAGGGCTAAATGTACCTAGAGCATTCATGCTACTGCTTTGTTGTGTTGCCCTGTTATGTGGAGTTGTTACCGCAACCATGGGGCCTGTCGCATTTGTCGGTTTGTTAGCACCACACATGGCAGTCATTTTAGGCGCTAAAAAAGTGCAGTTGCAGTTACCAGCCGCCGCCATCATCGGTGCTGGCTTAATGGTGCTGTCGGATTGGATAGGACAAAACGTGGTTTATCCGTCGCAAGTTGCCGCGGGGACTGTGGTATCTGTTGTCGGTGGTTTGTATTTTATCTTGCTATTGATACAGGGTCGGCGAGCTGTTAACTAGCGCAGAGTATGTCATATTTGGAGAGTGCTTTTTTGCTGCTAGATTTAAGGTATTAACAGTAAGGAGATAATAATGAAGATATGGAATATCTTGATACTTGGTTTCGCAGTCATTTTAGCTGGCTGTGCAGCAACAGGAAAGACAAAAGAGCATGAAGCACTATATACTTTTCCTGAATTAGAGCAGGTTTATTCTATCGATAACTTTAGAATGGATGGTTGGGAAGAGGTCGATAAATATACAATAATCGTTAACTCTAGACCGCGAGAAAGTTACTTGTTTGTGCTCAGCGGTGGCTTGATCGATTTGCGGTTTGCACAAGGCTTATTGGTCACTTCAACCTTAGGCAAGGTAGAAGTTGGTTTTGATACCGTAGCCACTCCGCAAGATCCAATGCTGAAAGCACAGATAAAACGAATCTACCGCTTGAAAGATAAAGCCGAGAAAGAGGCTATAAAACAAAAGATTATCGCGTTCGCTGATATTGAAGATAAAGAAGCTGACAACAAGTCTACCCAATAGCACGCTTTGACTTATAACAATGTAAGCCCGCTACGTACTCAATCGTAGCGGGCTTTTTTGTGCTTAAAATGTGTAATTAGCCTTTAATTAGATAGGCACCCTTGGTTGCAAGTGTCACCGTGATTGGCTCGCTGGTTTTGTTTTTCCAGTACCAACCATGAGCACCTGCAAACGGTGTGGTGAGTGTGCCTTGCATTTGATCCGACGTGGTAATTGCAAAGCTTTCATAAAACCCAGTTTTATCGCCTTGAGGCTCACCGTGAAAATCGAAGTAAAGCTCGCTGCCATCAGTGCGCCAGTCGTACTCTAAATGCTCGCCTGCATTGAGTAATAACTTGTACTCAAGCCCTTTACCTGCAGGGATCACTATCTCTACCGTGTCTTGACGAAGACCCGTAACTAGGGCTCTAGCTTCTTTGATTTCAGCTACAGACGGAGCCTGACTAATAACGATTGTGCTTTTGCTCGGTACAGCATGCTGCTGGGGATTGCTGCTGGGGGAGTTAGTTTCGGTCGCGGTTGCAATTTTAGTTAAGCCGAGAGACTTTCCGATACCCGTTGGATCGATGTTGTACTCAGCGGGTAATATTGCGGTCACTAGTACTACCGCCGCAATAACGGTCGCAGCAATGCTGGCTTTTAATAGTGTGGCATTAGAGTGAACAGGTATATCAATAGTGTTACTTATTGAGTGATGTGCTTGGTTTTGTGTTTTATCTGTCATTGTGTTTCCTAAAATTATTTATCTATGCATCGCTTCAGGCTAAGTTGCGGCAATGAGTTATGTCTGAGTTAACTGATGAAATAGCCGCTAAGCTGATAGCCGACGAGCATTAACCCACCACTCATAAGTAAGGTATTTGCTGCGGTTGAAAACTGCAGAAAGCTTTTATGTCTACGCCAGAAGCTCATCAAGATAAGCACCATGCCTAGCGCTAAGAATTGGCCGATTTCGACGCCGATATTAAAGGCAATGATGTTCGCCATCAGCCCCTCTTGTGGTAGCTGAAACTCTTGGATCTTGGTGGCCAAACCAAAGCCGTGGAACAAGCCGAAGATTGCCACTGCGACTTTGGTGTTGGGCTGGTAACCGAATATACGCTGAAAGCCGCCCAAGTTATCAAACCCCTTGTAGACAATTGAAAACCCGATAATGGCATCAATAATATAAGGATTAACTTGGATGTCATTGAAGACGCCATATAGCAAGGTAATGCTATGGCCTAGGGTGAATAGGCTGACATATAACAACACATCTTTGGTGCGATAAAGGAAGAAAATTACCCCGACTAAAAACAGTAGATGGTCGTAGCCGGTGACCATATGCTTAGCGCCGATATAGATAAAGGGCAAAATTGATACCCCTTGATTTGCGGCTAAAAATTGCTTAGTACTCTCATCCACGCCGTGGGCAAACAGAGAGAAAGAGGCAAATAACCCTAAAAAAATCACCAACAGCCGAAGAGTCTTCGCCATTGGATTAGCCAGAGATTGGCTCATTATAAATACTCCAATTATTTTTTGATTATGCACAGCTATTTCAGCCTGAATCGCTCAGAGCCTACTGTGCATTAATAGTTTTGCGCTGATTAGCGCAGTAAAAAATAATTAGCTGTGTGGAGGTGGGTTGGGTGGCGCGTATCTATCGTTTCTATACAACACGTCAGCATCACTAATGGTGCCAGCTTGGTAAAACTCGCTGTCAAAGCGTGATTCTACAGGCGGATGCGATGGTGTGTGTGAATGATTGTTATGGTCATGTTCACCTGTGTCGGTCATTAAAGCTGTTGAGCTCTCGACAAGATCGACAATAGACTCGGTGGCATTAAAAGGCGCTGACAGTGGAGCGTCATGAGAGTGGGCAGATTCATGACTGTGGTGATGGCTGACACTGCTCCCCATTGGGTGTTTACCATTCGGGTATTGCACCGAATAGGCTGAGCTCATTACAAAAAACTGGCACAGCAACAGCATAAACATAATAGTTAATGTCTTTGTTGATTGCTGCTGAGGCGCTTTGAGTCGCCTTGCCTGTATTTTGGTTTTATTGATGGCTGTTATCTTCAATTCTTAGGGGCTGTTGATCTTT
>NZ_JBFRMK010000098.1:0-11220 GCF_041470405.1 Shewanella sp. 10N.286.45.A1 | reverse complement strand
GAGACTATGTAGTGTAGTCATTCTCCACAAATAGCCTTTAACGCAGAAAAAATGGCCAAGAAATGCTGTCCTTTGGATTCGTTTCATTGCTTCTATTCTTTTATGACTAGAAGCGCTCAAGCCTTGCACTAGAAGCATTATTCCTTACGGTAAATAATCGAACAAAAACTAAGCTCGAAAGATCAACAGACCCTAAGCTCGGATTTTTTATATGACTCGTTTTATACGTTAGCGAATAATCTACAAATAAATAGCTACTTACTTAGTTCTGCGTTAAAGCGATCAAAGGCTGCATCAAGATCAGCAATCAGATCGTCGACGTTTTCAAGGCCAATATGCAGTCTGATCAGCGGCTTGCTGCTATCCCATTTAGTGGCGGTGCGCAGCTTATCAATGCCGAACACGCCTAAGATTAGACTTTCAAAACCACCCCAAGAGAAGCCCATCTTAAAGTGCTGCATGTTTTCCACAAAAGCGGTGACCGCTTTTTGATCGCCTTGCTTTAGTACAAACGAGAACAAGCCATTCGATGCACTAAAGTCGCGCTTAAAGAATTCGTGTCCTGGACAAGTTTCAAAGGCTGGGTGACGCAGATGATCAACCTCTGGGCGGCTATTGAGCCAGTTAGCGACTTTTAGGGCGTTTTGTTCGTGCTGGGCTAAACGAATACCCAGTGTACGCAGCCCACGGCTGGCAAGGTAAACATCATCAGGTGAGGTGCACTGACCTAGCAGATAGCTATTTTCTCGAAGCTGTTGCCAATGTTTCTCATTGGCAGTAGCGGTACCCATCATGACATCAGAGTGGCCGACAATGTACTTAGTTGCGGCTTGAATTGAGATATCAACACCCATTTCAAACGGACGTGAATTGATTGGCGACGCCCAAGTATTATCTAGCATCACAACAACATCATGTTCATGGGCGATACGGCTTAATGTTGGTACATCTTGAATTTCCATGGTGATAGAGCCTGGAGATTCTAAAAACAGCACCTTAGTGTTGGGGCGAATCAATTCACGTATACCTTCACCAACCATTGGGTCGTAATAGGTGGTTTCGATGCCGTATCCAGCCAGTAACTTATTACACAGGTCACGAGTAGGCTCATAGGCGCTGTCGACCATTAATAGATGATCGCCAGCTTTTAAAAATGACAGTAAGCTGTTGCTAATGGCCGCACTACCAGATGGGTAAAGTGCAGTGCCTACACCGCCTTCAAGTTCAGCAATAGCGGCTTGAAAGGCAAAGTGAGTCGGGCCGCCACGACGGCCATAAAACATTTCGCCATTGGCTTTGTTTTTTGCAGCAAAACGCAGATCTTCCATGGTATCGAATACCATGGTGGATGCCCGGTAAACCGGTGGATTGATCACTCCTTGAGTCCATTTCTTGTCACGGCCAAGACTAATTATCTGCGTTTCTTTTTTCATAGGGTCATTATTCCACAATAAGGCATTTTTTGGTTTTAGCCATCTTAACATCTAAACGGCTAAAGTGAAGCGTCAATATATTCAAGGTTGTCTTAAACGGACTTTTCTTTACTAATAGGCAGCTGGATGACAATTTCAACCCCAGAAACAGCACCTTGATCATTAACTCTGTTCTGCGCACTAATTTTGCCTTTATGAAACAGACTAATTAGCCGAGCGATATAAAGCCCGAGCCCCAAGTGCGGTTTATCTTGCGCCTTTTGAGCTCGCACAGAAACCATAGATTCAAATATCTGCTCTGACATATTATCCGGTAACGGTGGCCCATAATTAGTTACGCTTATCAGTGCTGATTTGCTTTGCACTACTAAACTCACCTCTATCGCGCTGTCTGGGTGGCTAAACTCCAGTGCGTTAGCAATTAATTTATCCATTAGCTGGGCGATATACTCAGGTACACCTTCTACTAAGATTGTTTGCGGCTCAATATCGGTATTGAACTGCTGATTAGGGTAGGTCATCTGGTAGCCTTGCATACAGCCACTCACCACTTTATCTAACGGAAACAGCGATTTTTCTGCATGGGTTAGGCTCTCTTCTAGACGAGTGGCTTCGCTCATATTGCTGAGGATCATATTCAGGCGGTTAACGCCTTCCTGTGCCCGGTCAACATATTTACGACTATCAGGGTTAAGGGTTTGCAGGCTTAAGTGTTCCAGTGAAGAGCGCACTACAGCGACTGGAGTACGCAGTTCATGGGACAGGCGTGACGACATGTTCTCTAAGTAATGAGTGTATTGCCCGAGTCGACTCACAATACTGGCAAAGCTGCGGGAGAGATCGCCAATTTCATCGCGCACTTTTGAGCCTTGAATCGATTTTTTAATACGGCCTTGGTTATCAATCGCTTCCTCAGCTTCATCGCGCAGTTTACGTATTCTGCTGGAGATATTAGAGGCAAAAAAGAATAGCGCTAATGTGCCCATACTCATGATGGTAAGGATCACATTAAACAGTTTTTCTAAAGCTTTATTGCGTAGCGTACGGATCCCGTGTGTGGTTTCTTCAGCAATTACTACTCCCATCACTTTATCGTCGATCCAAATTGGACTGGCTGCGGCTAACACGACGGCTTTACTGTCGGGAGTCAGTCGCCAGGTCGAACCTTGTTTGCCCTGCAGTGCTTTACTGATATGACTCCCTTGCAGCACTGTGGAGTCTTGTAAGGAGTCGACAAAATCTTTTGGCGGCGTGGTTAATATTTTATAGTAGAGCGGGTGCAGGTATTGTTGCTTAAATCTGTCCCAACTGGTTTTGCCCTCTTTTTCAATAGTAGAGCGCGCCCACACGCTATTATCGGAGCGTATATCACCCGATTTTGCCAGTACACGACCATGTTTATCGACTACCCAAATGCGCGAGCTATTGTGGGCCATGCCTTTGATAATGCTTTCGATTTCTGGTGATGGCACCAGTACAGTACCGAGCTTGTTAACATCGTCAATGGCCGATGTGCCGACGATGGCGTCTAACTGCCGAGTGTTACGGTCGTTGACATCATAAATGGCAAAGCCCAGTTTGCTGCCCACCATGCTAAGCGGGATCCGCAGCTCGACATTATAGCCCTTAGTTGTTTTCAGCCATTTACCTTGGATTTTGACTTCAGGGGTAACCGGAGTGGTCAGCGCTGGATCTTCAGGCAGTTCAAAGGCGCTTATCCAACCGTCTTTTGTGGTGGCGACTATATAGCGGCGAAACTGGCCGTCGGGCGCCAGTGTAGCAATAGCGATATGGTCGTTACGGTCGATGCTTAAGCTGTTTTTTCCGCGGTAGATCACTTGTGGATCGGTGACCTCAAAAAAGCCGTAAAGGTAACCGGCGTATTTCCCGACCATGTGGGTAAAGTCGATCGCTAGCGGCGTTGCTTGGTCGCGTTTATAGATCTGATAATCTTCACCATAGTGCAGCGCACGATGGCGGTAGGGTTGCCAGTCGCCTAACTTGCCATCGAGTTGAATGGGGCCAGCAAGAGGATAAGCATAAAGGTCACGACCTTGCTCAACTTGGGTTAAAAAGCTGGCTTGGCTGTCGAATAATCTTGGCCGTTCGTGGAGCGCGGTTGCTAATGCTTGGGTGGTGCCTTCGAGAGTTTTCTCTTGTCCCAGCCTGAGGTACTTTTCCATCTCCCACACATATTGGTACCCTAGCCAAGGCAGGCAGAGTAAAAATAGCGATAAAACAGCGACTTTTGCGCGCAGGCCAATTGGAAGATTAAACATTAACTCTGAGCATCCCAGCGGTAGCCCATGCCGTAAACGGTATCAATACAATCAAACTGTGGATCTTGGGCGAGAAACTTCTTCCTAATCCGCTTAACGTGGGAGGTAATAGTCGAGTCATCAACGAATATCTTCGCCTCTTGCATCAGTTCTTGGCGCTGACGCACGTGTCCAGGGCGCCTGGCGAGTGCGTGCACCATCCAAAACTCCGTCACGGTCAGTTCGATATGATGTTTGTTCCAGTAAACCTGCATCCGATTAATATCAATAGAAAGTAATCCATGGTCAATTAATGGGCTGTTATCGCTGCTGGCATCTTTGAGCTCTGAGCGTCTAAATAGCGCTGCTAATCGAGCAATAAGGTGGGGGAAACTCACTTCTTTACTCAGGTAATCATCGGCGCCTAAACGCAGGCCACAAACCGTATCAAAATCGCTGTCTCTGGCGGTTAAAAAGATGATGGGGAGTGTGCTGGACATAGCTCTAAGTGATTGGCACAAGGTAAAGCCGCCGTCGATCTCATTTTCTAAGCCGATATCGATAATCGCTAGATCCGGCAAACGAGTATTGAAAGCGCGCATCGCCTCCGGTCGATTTGCATAAGCTTGCACGCTATAGCCTTGCTGCTGCAAAACGTCTTTGTAATTTTCTCTAATGGCGGCTTCATCTTCTACTATCGCGATTCGTTTCATGGCTGACTAATTTTAGCGTTATCTCGGTAATTGATTGTGACTATACAGGATTTTACCTGTGTTTAAAGTCGCTGACAGCGATTGCCATTTTGTTGCCACATTTGATATTTAAATTGCCACGTTTGCTCCCTTTTACAGCCATTTGGCTGAGGTTTAATAGCGTTATTGAAATGACGCCGCACTTCGGCAATTTAATTTAAATAAGTACATAAAGGGAAATATTATGAAAAAGCATCTTATCGCGTCACTGGTTATCGCATCTATTACTCTTTCATCAAATGTGAACGCTGCAGAAAATGTAGAGAACACCGAACGTAGCCATAATGAAGAGTTAATTGGTTTGAGTTCAGGTATTGTGGTTGGCGCCGTCGTTGGTGGCCCTGTTGGCGCTATCATTGGGGCATTTGCAGGTAGCTTATTAGGTAAATCTGTTGGCGATGATGAAGAGATTAAAACGCAGCAGGTGATGCTGGAAAATAAACAAGAGCAGCTAGCGTCGTTGAATGAAGAAAATCAGTCTCTCATAGCACTGTCTAGTCAGTATGAAGATGCGCAGCAGCAATTAAACAGCCTGAAAATGGCGCAAGAGCAGAAGCTCACAGAGCTAGCTCTAGGGCTTAATGTGCAGTTTAAAACGGGCTCATCAACCATTGAACCTCACTTTCAGCAACAGCTTGACGATGTGGCCTATGCGATGTCGCTCTCTCCTGAGTTAACGTTGGACTTGACCGGTTACGCCGACAGACGCGGCAATGGCGATTACAACCAAGCATTATCTGAGCAACGGGTAGCAGAAGTGACTAATTACTTAGTAGAGCAGGGCGTTGCTAGTGAGCGCTTAAACTATCAGGCTTATGGTGCAAGCTCGCCGCTAACGGCAGAACAAAACTTTGAAAATGACTTCTTTGATCGCCGTGTGACCTTAAAACTGCAAT
Source organism: Shewanella sp. 10N.286.45.A1 (assembly GCF_041470405.1). Taxonomy (NCBI): domain Bacteria; kingdom Pseudomonadati; phylum Pseudomonadota; class Gammaproteobacteria; order Alteromonadales; family Shewanellaceae; genus Shewanella; species Shewanella sp. 10N.286.45.A1. The sequence continues at coordinate 5,881 of NZ_JBFRMK010000098.1, read as the reverse complement.
CTCATGATAGCGCACTTGCTGCAAATCCAGCTCATTAATCCATCGATAACGGGTATGACTCAATCTCGTAGCCTGATAGCTATCAGGCTGCGCGGTGTTTATAAGGAGATAAAGATGGTTAGCCAACAAGGTGCAGCCAAAGGTTTACTTAAGCATTGTTATAAGGCTTTGCTGTTGAGTACAGTATTTTTGTCAACATATACCAATGCAACCGCCACAGTGCCAACATCAGCAACTAAAAGTGTAGAGAGCCGAGTTGAAATGGTTAATGCCATAGCGCAAGGCAGTTTGATTACCTACGATGCAGCTGGCAAGGCGAACTTGTCTTTGCCAATGAAAACCACTGTGAATATGCAAGTGTCAGGCTGGGTGAATAGGGTTTCATTGCGTCATGAGTTTCGTAACGAGCAACTTGTTTGGCTTAATGGCGAGTATGTGTTTCCACTGCCGAATGAAGCGGCGGTTGACGGCCTGAGAATGTTTATCGGTGAGCGGGTCATAGAGGGGGAGATAAAGCCGAAAGCCAAAGCCAAAGCGCTATTTAATGAAGCTAAGAAACAGGGTAAAAAAGCGAGTTTACTGCAACAGAAAAGGCCCAATATATTTAGCGCCGAAGTGGCCAATCTGGCCCCCGGCGAAACCCTTATTGTAGAGCTTAGTTATCAAGAGCTGGTGCACTATGATAAAGGTGAGTTTAGCTTGCGGTTCCCAATGGTGGTCGCCCCGCGATACAAGCCTGGTGGTGAAAAGTCAGCGCTTTCTGCTATGGCTACAGAGGTTAATAGTTATCTAGCCTCTACTTTGGGTTATCAGCAAAGTTCTGCAACAAAGCGCGTTAATTTAGTCGACATTGAGGTGATGCTCGATGCTGGTATGCCTATTGGCGAAATAAGCAGTCCTTATCATCAGATAGAGGTTAGCAGTAAGGAGGATTCTCAAGCGCAGATCCTGTTAACGGCTGCAAAGGCTAATAGTGACTTCGTCCTCAATTGGCGACCGATTGTTGGCAGTGCGCCGAAGGCAGCCATTTTTAGCCAACAAGGTAAAACCCACGCACAAGAAAACCTTAAGGAAAACAGTGCCGCTCAGCCGCAATACTCATTAGTGATGTTGTTGCCACCACAAGACAAAATGCGTTTATCAGCGGTTGCACCAAGAGAGCTTATTTTGGTGATTGACACCTCAGGTTCTATGTCTGGAGAAGCCATTGAGCAGGCAAAGTCATCCATCAATTACGCATTAGCGGGTCTGTCAGCGCAGGACAGCTTTAATATTTTGCAATTTAATTCTAACGTTTCTGCATTGTCGGATACACCATTAAACGCCAGTGCGATAAACATTGGCAGAGCGCAAGCTTATGTGCAGCGCTTGCAAGCAAACGGTGGCACTGAAATGTCACTGGCGCTCGATAAAGCGCTGTCTCAGCAGGATGCCAATAGTGAGCGTTTACGTCAGGTGCTATTTATCACCGATGGTGCGGTAGGTAATGAGCCACAGCTATTTACTCAAATACGTAATCAACTGCAACAAAGTAGGCTATTTACCATTGGTATTGGCGCCGCGCCTAACGCTCACTTTATGCAAAGAGCAGCTGAACTCGGCCGCGGTACCTATACCTATATTGGTAAACAATCTGAAGTTAAAACTAAAATGGTGGCGATGCTAGATAAGCTAGAAAAGCCCACCGTAACCGACGTTGAGGTTCACTTTGCCGATGGCAGTGTTCCAGATTACTGGCCTGCGAGTATTCCAGATCTTTATGCCCATGAGCCAATAATGGTGGCGATGAAACTGCCAAGCTTTAGCGACAAAGAACTGGTAGTGAGCGGACAACTAGCAGGACAGTATTGGCAGCAATCGCTAGCGGTTGAAAATAGCGCTGAAGCTAAAGGCTTAGATCTTATATGGGCCAGAAAACAGATTGCTGCACTGGAGTTATCGAAAGAGCCTGCTAATCGCGACCGTATCGAGAAGCAAGTCACCGCCATTTCACTCAATTATCATGTGATGAGTGCATACACCAGCTTAGTAGCGATTGATAAAACCCCTGCTAGGCCTACTGGAGATAAATCTGTTAATGGGCGGGTGTTACCACATACCCCTAAAGGTTGGCAGCGTTTACCGCAAACTGCGACTAGTAGTTATGCCATGCTGATTTTTGGCGGCATGTTATTGCTATTATCACTACTGTATTGGGGCTCATTTGGTCGCGTTGGCCGCAGAGCAAACAGGGCTGCACTATGAATTCTGTTTGCTCAATAAACGGAGCTGCTTCTGGCGAAGGAAAGAGTACGAGGTTGGTTGCTCATCGGCGCATTCACCTACTATTTTCGGCCTTATTGTTCATTGTTGGATTGTCTTTTGTGGTTCAAGGAGGGTATATGCAGGCTAAGGCATATTTTGCACAATTTTTAATACAACAGGCTTGGCAAAAAACTTTAGATGATCAGCAGCAGCACAAGCCTTGGTCATGGGCGGATACCCATCCTGTAGCCAAGCTTCAATTTATCAATGTTGAGAAAGAGGGCAAAGCTAATGATGCCAGCAGTTTATACGTATTGGCCGGGGCGTCGGGTCGAAACTTAGCGTTTGGGCCTGCACAAGTATTGTCGTCTGCCGCGGTCAATGGTCCGGGGAACACTGTAATAGCAGGCCACAGAGACACCCATTTTTCCCTATTAAAAGGAGTGAACGTTGGCCAACTATTAACGCTGCAAAACACGCAAGGCTTGGAGATCCTTTATAAAGTGGTTAACACGCAAGTAGTGCATGAAAGTGATACTTCGGTGATGGGGGATGTTGGCGACAAGCAGTTAACTTTGGTGACCTGTTACCCGTTTAATAGTGCCATTGCGGGCGGGGCGCTACGTTACATTGTCACCGCGGTACCGATAGACAAAATAGAAGCGATTTAACACAAAGAGGGCAGACAGTGTAGCGGGAACTGTTCTGCCATTATTTACCTTACTTGGACTAGGTGATTGGCATTACTCGATTACGCCCCAATCTTTTAGCTTCGTACAGTTGCTTGTCGGCACGCTCTATTAATGTAGAATCGCTGTCTCTATCTTGGTATTGCGCCACGCCAAATGATGCTCTCACATTGTCGACTCGCTGATCTTTACGTTTATCTTTTAACACCAGCTTTTCAAGGCTACGGCGCATCGATTCAGCTAATTGCCTCGCTCTACCCAATTGGCTTTTGGGCACCAGTAACGCAAACTCCTCACCACCAAAGCGATACAGTTTACTGCCCTCATGACAGCTTTCGCCGAGTCTTCTGGCAACGGCTTTTAATACTTGGTCGCCAAGCTGGTGGCCGTAGGTATCATTAAACAACTTAAAGTGATCAATATCGGTGATGATTAAACAAAGACCTTGTGGGTTTTGCTCTACTAGTCCTTTGATATCTTTATTAAATGCTCTGCGGTTTAATGCGCCTGTTAACGCATCATAATGCATGTCATGTTCAGATTTTTTAAGCTGTATTTTTAACTGGTTAATCTCTGACTGCGCATGAGCGAGCTGCTCGGTAAAGTGCAATGTGCTGTTTTTAATATCGGCAGCATCGCCGGCGAGGCTTTTTACCAGTGACAAGACTTCATCAATGGAGAAGCCCTCATTCTCAATCTTGTTTAAGCGCTCAACGTTGTTGTTTATTTTGCTCTGAAATTGGTTAGCATCAACATTGGTATCTTTTAAAGACTGAGATAGATCTGTCACCATAGCATCAAGATTTTGTCGCAGTTCAATTACGTCTAACTCGATGGGATCTGACAGGTACTCTTGGTAGAGTCGCTCGCCCTGGCTTGGGGGGCAAGTACTGTACTGGTTCACCACTTCATCCAACTGTTTATTAAGCTCTGGGCTGCTTTGCCCCACGTAGGCATACCATAAAGCATAATTGGTAGGGGTGGTTGGGATCTGGTGTTTTAGCATTAAAGGCACCGCTTTTTTTAATTTAGCGGCAGCTTCCCTGAGCAATTCATTTGACATTTATCAGCCTTGGTTTTATCTATGGAGCCACTTTGTAATTTTTATGCAAATGAGTGGTGGCATCATTGTACATTTCACTACGCCATTCTATTATGATTTGCCCTTGTGAATACATCTGTTTAATGAAAATCAGCCACAAAGTTGTCGAATAAATGCTATAAAGAACGAAATAATAACAATAAAGGACAAGCAGTGAATAAACTAATACTCGCAAGCGTGTTTTCGGCACTAACCTTACCTGCATTTGCTCACTCAGATAAAAGCGATATCAGCATCGATCTGGATAAGTATCGTAGCCATGTAAAAATACTTGCTAGTGATGAATATGGTGGGCGTGCGCCTTTGTCTGCAGGTGAAACACTGACCTTGGACTACATCGAGGCTGAATTTAAAAAAATAGGTCTAAAGCCAGGTTTTGGCGATAAGTACCTACAGCCAGTACCACTAGCCAAAGTCACAGCAGATCAAGATATGTCGCTTAAGATTGGCGCATTAAAGTTGACTAACGGCAGCGAATTTACTGCCCGAACCCAAAGAATTAGCAATAACATTAAACTTGAGAACAGCGAAGTTGTATTTGTTGGATACGGTATTAACGCGCCAGAGTATAGCTGGAATGATTACCAAGGGGTTGATGTAAAGGGTAAGACCGTTATTGTGTTGGTGAATGATCCTGGATTTGCGACGCAAGATCCTACTGTGTTTAAAGGTAACGCCATGACTTATTATGGCCGTTGGACCTACAAATACGAAGAGGCCGCGAGGCAGGGAGCTAAGGCGGTTTTTATTGTGCACGAAACTGCGCCAGCAGCTTATGGCTGGGGCGTGGTGCAAAACTCTAATACTGGCAGTAAATTTACTTTAGTTGATGACAATAACAATCAAGATCAAGTGGGCGTGATGGGCTGGATCCAGCATGAAAACGCTAAGCAGATTTTTGCAGCTGCAGGTCTTGATTATGAAAAACAAAAGCTAAAGGCGGCCAAATCTAATTTCAAACCAGTATCACTACAAACATCAGCAACCTTAGACATTCACAACAGTATCGAACGTGCAGAGTCATACAATGTCATGGCACTATTGCCTGGCAGTGACAGAGCAGATGAAATGGTGGTGATGCACGCGCATTGGGATCATCTTGGTACACGTGTTGACGAGAAGGGCGTAAAACACATCTACAATGGTGCAGTCGATAATGCTAGCGGTGTTGCTGGAGTGCTTGAACTTGCACGTATGTTTAGTTTGCGTGCTAAACAAAAGCCATTTAAACGTTCTATTCTGTTCACCTCATTTACGGCTGAAGAAACGGGGCTAATTGGCGCACAGCATTTTGCTAAGCAACCACCGATACCAACCAAACAGATTGTTTCCTTTTTAAATATCGACGGTATGAACGTTAACGACAGTGTTGATTATATATTGCGTTATGGAGAGGGCGTATCGGAGATGGAGTATTACCTTAATAATGCCGCTAAACATCAGCAGCGTTATGTCAAAGGCGATCCATTACCACAAAATGGTCTCATGTTCCGCTCTGATCACTTCGCTTTAGCGCAGGAGGGCGTACCTGGGCTATTGTTTATGAGTTTAGGTGATACTGATCCAGACTATATTGCCCATAAGTATCACAAAGAAGCTGACGATTATGATCCAAGCTGGAGTTTGGGAGGGGTAAAGCAGGATATCAACCTTATCTCTGACATTTTGGCTACTCTGGCAAACAATGAAGATTGGCCTAAATGGTTAGAAGAGTCAGATTTTAAAAGCCGTCGAGCACAAGATGGACGCTAAGTCATAAAGCTGACAATAAAAAAGACACCCTTAGGTGTAATGCCGATCATTTAGCATGAAAATGATCGGTTGACTGATCTACTCAGTCGTTCAG
>NZ_JBFRMK010000097.1:0-26634 GCF_041470405.1 Shewanella sp. 10N.286.45.A1 | reverse complement strand
CAAATTTCGCTTTAGTTCCCTAAAAGAGAGATTTTTCTATTCACTTTAGCTTTATGTCGTTTTTAGAGTCATTGAGAAAAAAAAGGGCAACCCAATGGGTTGCCTGACTGATCTACTTAGAGATCAAGGGGACCGCGCTAGAAGTCCCAGGGAGAATGATGAACATGAAGTAAATATTCAATGCTCAAGAGATTAGAGAGGCAATATCCGTTAAAGTTCAAAAAATAGACAGGTTAATTGTGTTTTTTTTCACTTTAATTTTAATTCATTGTTTTTCAACTATTAAAATTACAATAACTCTAAGATATTTTTCTCTATCGCCATTGGTTTCGTTGCCGGCGCAAAGCGTTTCTCCACTTTCCCCTGCTTGTTAATTAGAAACTTGGTGAAGTTCCACTTGATCCGTTCAGAACCTAGTAAGCCTTTTGCTTCTGTTTTTAAATATTGGTAGAGCGGCGTTGTTGCTGCGCCGTTTACCTCTATTTTTTCAAAAAGTGGAAAAGTAACCCCAAAGTTGAGTTCGCAAAATGAGCTGATGGTTGCACTATCGCCTTTTTCTTGAGCACCAAACTGGTTGCAAGGAAAGCCAAGTATGACTAAGCCTTGAGATTGGTATTTCTGATAGAGTGCTTCGAGTTCTTTGTATTGCGGAGTAAAGCCACACTCACTCGCTGTATTTACAATAAGAACCACTTTTCCTTGGTAGTCTTTTAAAGCGGTAGATTGACCTTGAATATTTGCAACTGAAAAATCGTAAATTGATGATGGCATAGTGCGCTCCTTTTTGAGAAGCATACTATTAAAAGGGTTTGTGGGCAATATTGTTGTGCGCAACTTATATTGGTATGGATTGCAGCAAATAAAAAGCTTCTTTGGGAAAATTAAATTAAAAAGGCACTCACAAATGAGTGAGTACCTTTTTGCTAAGTAACCTAAGTTACAGGGCTACAAAGCCTTGCTTTTTCTATGAGTCGCTCGGGACAAATGACTCAGGGAAATGACGGGTGGTAGTTTCATCAATAACGACCGTGACATCTTGCTCTGCAGAGTCGATAAAGAAAGGAAGCGTGTCATCTTGTGGCTCACGAACATTAGACAGCTCTGGGTCGTCATTTTGCGCTAGGCAGGTATAACCTAGGCTATATGTGTCAGCAACCACAAAACCAAATTCATAGCCATAACCTAAGTTAGTGCCTTCAGCGTCTTCAATAGGGTTAACTCTAGCAGAAGTAATAGGGGCAACCTGAGTGAGTACATTTGCACCGCTTCTAAAATCTGCCATGTCATCAAGTGCCGTATTGCTTGGATAGAGATAAACAGCTGAAGAAAATGCTGAACCACCGGCATTGGCTTCACAAGTTGCCATGGTTTCTGGACTTATTTGTCCTGCAATTGCGCCAACCTCAGCGTTATTAACCAATTGCACTGACGTTGGCTTTAACGTCCAATATTCCTTATTCCCGTGAGGAGCTTGAAGGCCTTTCGATAGGTTAAATTCAGCGACGAAAGCATTATTGCCAGCGGCTATCGTAAATGCTTTATTAAAAAATAAACGACCAGTATTATCTTCATCAGCGCCTTCGCCACCACAAGAACCATTGCTGTTTGTCACTAACCCTTCAATCACGCCACCTACATACTCTCCATTGTTATCTTTAGAGGCGCCAGAAAGTACATTAGAGCTATCGGTATCTGATATTTCGTTATTTTGCATATAGATACACATTTGGTATTCACCGACTGCAACAGATTGACCACTGACAAGTGTTTCGACATTTTGCCCTTGCACACTTAATAGGTCGACATGCTGTAGTCCGTCCTCTCCAACTGAAACGTCGAATGAGACTGAGCCTTCGCTGTTTTTTAATACCACTTGCTTAAAGGCGATATTAACAATGTTCGCATCTGCGGGATTATCTGACACCCCTAGGGTGAGTTTTCCGAACTCTTGCTCTGGGGGGGGAATCTGAATCAGAACCGCAGCCAGATAACATTAAACTGGTTGCTATCGCGATGCCCAAAGGTGTGAGTTTCATATTTTTAATCATTGCTCCAAATCATATCACTCAGGATATTCATTATAGTTGTTATAAGTACTTTTGCTTATGCCAAATAGGGGGGGGACAAAGCGGTAATCGTTGATGAATACGGGCTTTGTCGACCAATACCCTTGCGGGACTATAAGGGGGTTTTAGATAAATATCTGCTGAACCGTTATGGCAAATTTAACAAAATAAGATGTTGCAGATTGTTCTTAATCTAAATCAACACCTTAATTATTTGAGTGGAGAGATCATGTTTGAATTTTAATTGAGATCAGTGTGTCTTTAATGTTGAGTATGTTGTCTGTTGGCTGGTTTTACGTTGAGCTTTATTAAAATGCGAACTCGGTACGGTGGTTTAGATAAAAATTAAGATAAGTTTTGTGTATGCTCCTGACAAATTAAAATATGTGTCGGATTAACAATGAAAATAAAACTTTTAGTGGGTGCTGCAGTATTGAGTTTGGCTAGTGTTTCAGCTCAAGCAACCGATTTTACCTTGGGGCTTAATGATGACACCTTGCTTACTGATATACAGGTAGACTTGAATAAGGATGTCAATGCGTCTGTAGAGTATATCTACTCTGATAAAGGCGGTCAGATGCTATCAGGTGCTATGCATATAGCCCATGATGCTGGAGTGCACCATATTGAGATCGGTGCTAAGTTTTCTCAGCTTTGGTCTAAGAAAAGTCAAAATGGTAATGCGGTAGGCATAGGCGGACGCTACGCAGTGCACTTAGGTTCAAACGTTTCAGTGCACGGCTCTGGTTACTACTCGCCTTCAGTATTGTCGTTTGGTGATGTTGATGGTTCTTGGCAGGTCGACGGCAAGGTTCAATACCAGCTAAATCCTTCATTAGCACTTTTTGTTGGCTATAGAAATATCCGTTTTCAGTACGATGACGCAGCCAATACTACATTTGACTCAGGCTTCTATTTAGGTGGCAGAGCGACTTTCTAGCATAGTCTAAGATAGGCAGCCAATAGCCGAGTGATGGCTATTGGTTGTTATATTTACTTTTGAGTTTAATTCTGTTTTATCTTAATTATCCATAGCTAAAATCAACCTCTCACTCCTTATCCAACATCTTCAGTATTTAGTGGTTAGTTTCAACAACAAAATGCTTTTAACATTTTGATAAATGCCTGTTTCATGTAAACTTAAGTCAAATTATTGTCATATACATGACTTTTGTCACGCTAACTTCAATTTAGTGTGGCTTTTGAAAGCGGATTTATCTTCCATGCACATAAAAATAATAACATTCATTTTGCTTATGCTGTCCATTATGGGCGGTAATGAAAGTGCGCATGCTAGTGTCGTTTTCGATCAAAAATACCTCTTTGAAGCGGTCGAAGGGGATGCTAGTCCACAAGATTTTATGACGATAATGCCCTGGGTTAAGTCTCACCCGTTACAGAGTAAAGTCTCATTGGCCGGTGGTGATTACTGGATGGCAAGCGCCTTTGTTATTTTAGAAAACGAGGGGAAGTGGAGCGTTAATGTCAAAAATTCCATTATTGAGTCTGTGGACTATTGGATCATTGGTGAAGATGGTTCTAAGCAATATTTTCACAGCGGCTATTATGCTCCTTATGAATTTCTATTTGATTATGCGCGTAAGGTCGAGTTAAAAAAGGAGACTAACTATTGGCTGGTGACTCGAATTAGTAGCCGCTACTATTCATCACAACCTAAACTGCAACTTGAGCCTTATCAGCAGCATAGACTAAAGTCAGATTTAAGTGCGATGTTTATCGTACTCTGTTTAGGGGCGCTTGCTTCAATCGCTTTTTATAACTTACTTATTTATGCATCAATTAGAGATGAAGCATTTTTATATTACGGCTTTTATGTTTTAACTTATTTCACTGGTTGGGCGTTAACCTTCCATATCCCGGCGCATCTTTTTGAATTGCATGCTTTACAGTTACACCATCTGTTTTTTATTGGTTTGCCGATTTTTAACATTCTTTTTTATAAACATTTTTTGCAGTTGCCGGAACATTCGCCAAAATTATGGAAGTTGAGTAAATACTTAATGTGGGCTTGTATCATTGCCTTACCGACGAGTATTTATTTGATTTCTTATACTGCAATTATTGCTTCAATATTGATTATGTTATGGATTGCTTTAGCAATCATTTGTGGCAATGTTTGTTTGCTAAAAGGCTTTTATCCTGCGCGTTATTTTATTTTCGCATTCACCTGTTTATTGCTGCCTGCAGTCCTTATTTTGCCAGGGAATATGGGGATTACGCCTGACTTTTTTGATAACGCTGAGTTAGCGACTCTTGTCGGTGGCACGGCTGATGCGCTGCTATTATCGCTAGCGTTGGCTCATAAAATTCGTATGTTGTCTGATGAGAAAGAGCGTTATATCGAAACGTTAGATGTCGCTTGGAAAAATGCGAGAATCGATGAGCTTACAGGTACTGCAAACCGTTTTGCTTTTGATGAATTTATGCGTCAAGAGCAACCCATTGGTCCCTCAGCGAATGCAGAGTGTTATCTAGTGCTTATTACTATTGAAGGTCTGTCATTGGTGAATAAAAGGTTGGGGTTAGGGGAGGGGGATAAACTCATCTGTTTTGTCGCTAGCCAATTGGAGCAGCGTATCGAGAGCCGTAGTCAAGAACATATCTATAGAGTCGGGGTAAATGACTTCGTGTTGTTCATTGATAAGGAAAATATTGCAGAACTTGATCAAGCTACTGGTAGAATTGAATCGCATTTTAATGCTGAAGGCTTTAATGATGCGAGCTTACATGTTGGCCGTTGCCTGAATACTGAAGTGGTTCACAATCATGAATGGTTGCGCAATGCCGATCAGGACTTGTATGCCAACAAGAGTATCAAGCGGCGCCAGCTATATGCTAAGCGTTTGAGTAGTACACTCGATATGGATATCGATATGTAATGAGTTGTTTGAGGCTGAATAAATTCAGCCTCAAAATGCGGTTTTTAACGGCGCCGACTTTCACTAATGAAGTGCTCTTCAGAAAAAGCCTCTATTGGCGCACGTTTATTACTACTACGTTGCTCTTTTTTACGCTGTTTTAAGCGTTTGCTTTTACTGTCATCACTAAAGCTATCATTGAAGTCATTATGCCACTTCGCTTGCTGGTCAAACTCATATGTGTTTCTCATCGACTTAACCCTACTGTTTACTATCGTGTATGCACTAACAGCCTAGATAGTAAAAAGTGAATATGACACTGCAATGACAAAACCTAACGCTTTTGGATGGGAATATAAAAAGCCGTGCATTGCACGGCTTTGTTAGTGTTACTTATTGTTCTTTGGCTTAACTTACCCGGCGCATTTTAGCGACAAACATGCCGTCAGTATCAGCATCTTGCGGCCAAACGGTTAGCATTCTTACTGCTCGCCCGGTAAAGGGGTGACTCAGCTGTTGGATAGCAAACTGAGGGTGGCTGTTAAGGAACTGCTTAACGACCTGTTCGTTTTCGACCGGGGAGAGCGAACAGGTGGCATATACCAATTGACCATCATGTTTAACAGCCTTGGCGCTGCGGCTCAGAATATCTAGTTGCAATGCTTGTTTATCGTTAACCACTGAAACATCATCAAGCCAGCGCATATCCGGATTACGGCGCCAAGTCCCTGTGCAGCTGCAAGGCGCATCAACCAGCACGCCATCGAAGCTTTCCGCTGCTACAGGTAGAGATTCATCTTTCCAAGCTGAGGTGGTTATGCCATCAAAACCCGCGCGCTTAGCACGCTTTAAAAGCTCTTCTAACGGTTTTTTTCGAATATCAGAAGCCGTGATTGAGCCTAAGCCTTTAGGCTCTTGAGTAAGCATAAGTGAACGTAGTTGTAGCGATTTACCGCCAGCTCCACTACAAGTGTCCCACCAATTATCATCAGGCATTGGTGCACAGATCTGTCCAATCACTTGCGAGCCGAGATCTTGGATCTCGAGCTGTCCATTTAGGTAAGCTTTTATCCCATTAAGGTTAATGCTTTTATGCCCGAGATTGACTGCATCTGCAAAGTACTCGCTGGTTTCCGCGTCAATACTTTCGTTTTGCAGTTGTTCACTTAATTGTTGAGCTGAGCATTTTTGTGCGCGGCCCCAAATAGGGGGGCGTGAACTCATGGCTTCTATAAGTGCCAGTTCATCGCTCGCCTTAATATCAGTTATGTCCCAAAACCACAGTGGTAATAGATCGCGCGGGGTAAACTCTTTGCCAGCAAATGATTGCTGTACATATTGGCATTTATCCACCACCGTCGACATAGGCTTGCTGCTAATTGCAATCGTGTATTGGTTTGACTGATTAGCAAAATCTCGCCAAGCATCACTAAATTGACTCCAGCTGTGCTGTTCTAACTCAGCCACAATGCTAAGCACGGCAAACCAACTTTCATCTTGTTCGTTACTGGTATGTACTTTTTTAAGCCAACCCCACCAGCGAAAGAGCGCAAATAAGCTTTCTCTTATTACCCGTCGATCTTTAGAACCATGCTTTTTATTCGCTCGAAAGTATTCGCCAACAATCCGGTCAGCAGGCATTTCTTGCTCAAAAACACTATTAAATAGCTGATGGATTGTATTGCTATAGCTCAAAGCGCGTTTTTGAGCACTGGTTTGTGCTTGAAATGCTTTAGCTGAAGATGTGGATGATTCGACCATGTAGAGATGCCTGACGCAGAAGCCTAAAAGGCTCAAATAAAAAGTGGCGCAATTGTAGCAGAGTATTAAGTTAAACGCCTCAATCTAGCACTGCTAGCAGGTCTAGGGTCGTAACGCGATAAAGAGAGTAAGTGCTATCCTAGCTTGAGCTGTTCTTGCTGAGCCTAAACCTTAGCTTGTTGAGAAAAGAATGGCGATTCTCGATGCGAGCAACTAAGGCTGAGACTTCAGCTGAAAACGGTTTAATAATCTAAATCTAGCGCAAAGCATAAGTAACGCATTAATTGCTGACAATGATCAAATTCCCTTGAACAAAATTCAGTAAAATCTGCCCCACAGATCTGCTCCATTGAGATAGGTTTAATAGCAATAAAGTCCTTGCGCTTAAGCTCGTCTAACATTGGGTGGGTTTTGTCGTAGCCCTTTGGTGGTCTTATAAGTTGACTTCCCTCCATATTAAACCCAGCTTGGGTGAGTGCTTTCAAAGCTTTTTTATAACCATTAGGGTTTTCATCGATACAACTGCGTATTGCATTCAATGCTTTAGATTCTGGATGCCAAATCCCAGCGCCGAGAAAGCAACCGTCGTTGGCTATATGCAGATAAAGACCCGGCGCATGCACATCTTTGCCTTGAAAATGACGAAACTGAATACCTACATTAGTTTTATAAGGTGTTTTATCTTTACTAAAGCGGCTATCACGTTGGGGACGCATCATACTGCCGCCAACCTTTTTAGGTACTGCAGTCAATCTGGGTGAAAGCGCTAATACCGATGGTTGCATCGCTTCAATAAACTGTAATGCTGGCGTTCTTATTTGCTGCTCATAACGGGGCTGGTTCGCTTTAAACCATTCACGATCATTGTTAACTGACAGTTCATTTAGGAAATCAAAACTTGCAGGTGAAAACATTATTCAGTTCTCAAAGTGATTTAATTGCTGATTAACATACCAAAGTAGCGACCTGATGACATGCAATATTAGCGCGAAGTTTAGATAAGCCGCTATGGGACGTTAGCCGTTTAGCGCTATAATAACTAGCATTTAGTACCGTTCTATAGATCAGGTTGTTACCTTACCGATAGATGCTGTTTTTTGCTGTCCGATGTGGCTTGTTAAATAAAAGGAATGTCATGAAAGTTTGGGTTGATGCTGATGCTTGTCCGGGAGTTACCAAAGAAACGTTATTTCGCGCCGCTGATAGAGCCGAAATTGAAACAACATTAATCGCAAATCATAACGTTAGGATCCCGCCTTCACGGTTTATAAAGATGGTGACTGTATCATCAGGTTTTGACGTGGCTGATGACGAGATTGTTAAGCGACTGACAGCGGGCGATTTGGTGATTACTGCGGATATACCATTAGCGGCTGAAGTGATCGAAAAAGGTGGTTTAGCGTTAAATCCAAGAGGTGAGTTATACACCGAGCAAAATATCAAATCGATTTTAAATATGCGCGACTTTATGGATACTATGCGCGCGAGTGGCGTGCAGACCGGAGGTCCGGCTGCAATGAGTCAAAGCGAGCGCCAAGCCTTTGCTAATCAACTTGATCGTATTATCACTAAATTCAAGCAGCGAAAGTAGATCGCAATCACTCATCTCTTCCAATGAAATAGTTGGCATATGCTTATGCCAACTACACCATCGATATACCCACATAAGCAGGAGCTTGCAGTGCAGCGATAATAGCTGGAAACCATAGCAACGTAAGTTATGTTGGGTTAAATAACAAAAAATGACTATTATTGTAATGTTTATGTTGGTTTTTAACTGTATTTTTGATTTTTGTTAGTTAACATATGTCTTGGTTAACTCGGCGATTAGGTTAGCGCTAAAGGTTATCAATATGCGATGGTTAGTGTTGCTGGTTGGGGTTTATATATTTACTGCTAATGATGCAGTTTGCCAAAGCTGGCCCGATAGTGATGCTGATGGAGTTCCCGATAGAAAAGATGCTTGCCAGCTTTCTAAAGCGGGGCAGAGAGTCGATGCTAGTGGTTGCGCCCAACAAGTTACAGTGACTAACTTATGTCTGCGGACACTGAACGGTGACTTCTTTCCTGAAAGCTGTACGCAAATATCGTCTAACCAGGTTAAGTTTGATTTTGCTAGAGCAGATATTTTGTTTAGCCAAAGAGCTGCAATTGAGCGTATCTCTGAATGGCTAGCCACTGTTCCTGCGCGTTTAATGCTGGTGGGGCATACAGACTCCGTCGGTAGCGAAGCATTTAATCGACCATTGTCGTTACTGCGAGCGAGCAATGTTAAACAAGTTTTTATTGATGAGTTTAATTTTTCGCCATCCCGATTTGAAGTCAAAGGGGTTGGCAGTGTCGAACCTATTGCTGAAAATAATAGCATTAGTGGTCGTTCACAAAATCGAAGAGTAGAGTTTTTAGTTATTTTTTAGCAGTTATTAATTATAAATTAAAAGTTAAGGGAGTATATACATGGATAACTTGCAAGGTCTGATGGATCAAGCACCAGAGCTGATAGTCACCTATGGCATGAAAATACTATTCGCGATAATCATTTTTGTGATTGGTAAATTTTTAGCTGGTGTTGCAAAAAAACTCACCACAAAATTGCTTAAAAAACGCAAAGTTGATGAAACAGTAACATCGTTTGTTAGCAATATTGCTTGGTCGCTGGTATTGGTATTCACCATCGTTGCTACGCTAGGGCAGATTGGAGTGCAAACCGCATCTCTTGTCGCTGTCATTGGTGCCGCAGGTTTAGCGGTTGGTTTAGCGCTACAAGGTTCACTGTCTAATTTTGCAGCTGGGGTATTGATGGTGTTATTCCGTCCTTGCAGAGTCGGTGACTATGTTGAAGCCGCTGGTATTGCGGGCACTGTAAGCGAAATTACTATTTTTTCAACTAAGCTGCTTACTCCCGACAATAAAGCCATCATTGCACCAAACTCAGCAATGATGGATGGCACTATTGTTAATTACTCTGCAATGGAAACTCGCCGTTTAGATCTAGTGATTGGGGTGTCATATGACGCCAACCTTGCTGAAACCAAGAAGGTACTGACCACTATATTAGATAACAGCCAATATGTGCTTAAGGATCCTGCTTATACTGTGGCGGTTGCTGAACTTGCTGATTCATCGGTAAACTTTGTCGTTCGTCCATGGGTTAAAGGTAGTGACTACTGGCCAGCTCATTTTGAAATCCTTGAGCAGATCAAAGTGGCACTTGATGAAGCGGGAATTGGTATTCCATACCCACAGATGGATCTGTATGTGAAAGAGACACCTGCAAGTTAATTGCGTTTTGTATTAAAAAGGTCAGCAATTGCTGACCTTTTTTGTGGCGGAATGGCTAGGGCTGTCGATCTTTCATCGTTGTTTTTATGCCCGTTTATTGACTAATGAGAGCTGTCTGACTGATATTGATAGTCAAATTTTGGCATTGACCAATGGTAACGAATCGCTAGCATTCTAAAGCTAAAGCCAAACAGCACCGCAATCGTCAAGCTTAACCATTCAGTGATCCCATTGAGCTTCATTCCCACATAGAGTGCCGCTGTCAGTAATGCGACCAACGCATACAGCTCTTTCTTAAAGATAAGCGGTACTTGGTTACACAAGATATCTCGAATTACGCCGCCAAAAACACCCGTTACCACACCCATTACAATCGCAATTTCAGCGCTATAACCTAACATTAGCGTTTTTTGTGCACCAACGATTGAAAATACTGCCAGTCCAACAGCATCTATTGCTAGAAACAACCTTGATAGGTAACGCATCAAAGGTGCGAACATGACGGTTAATAGTGAGGCAGCCGCAACAGCGATTAGGTAATGAGCATTCTCAATCCATATAATTGGGTAGTTGCCTAGGAGCATATCGCGCAAAGTACCGCCGCCAATAGCCGTGACACAACCAATAATGACCACCCCAAAAAGATCCATCTGTTTTTTACCAGCGGCTAGGGCGCCAGTCATTGCTTCCGCTAAGATACCGATGAGCCACAAAGCACTAATTACTTTAACTTCTAACATAAGATGCACTAGCCAAATAAAAGGAAGCGAATTTTGCCCCTGTTTGGCTAGGAAAGATAGTGATTAAATTTATTTTTAGCATTATTAAAACTAATGCTTGGTTTTATGTTGGTCGTTGATGTTACCTGTCAGCATGGGTGGTGTGCTAAATTCCAGCCTTGGTTTTACTTGTTGATTGATATTAATGATGTTCGGTTATGGTGATTTGTTAGGTATTTTTGGTTTTTTTGAGCTCAAGACGATTAAGTTGTCAAAGTGTTAGGACTGTTTATTTGTTGAACTCGCTACTGATTTGATGCTGGTACTGACGTCATAGGCACAGTAGTATTGGCCATTAAGTATGAAAACAATATCGATAATGAGGTAACTAATGATAGATTTTCGCAGTGATACCGTCACTAAACCTACTGCAGCAATGCGTGCGGCTATTGGCGTTGCCGAGGTCGGAGATGATGTATATGGTGACGATCCAAGCGTCAATTACCTTGAAGATATGGCTGCAGAAATGTTTGGTTTTGATGGTGCATTATTTACTTCATCAGGCACTCAAGCCAATTTATTAGCCTTAATGGGTCATTGCGAACGTGGTGACGAATACCTGTGTGGCCAACAAGCGCACAACTATAAATTTGAAGGTGGTGGCGCAGCTGTATTAGGTAGCATTCAGCCGCAACCATTAACTAACCAAGCTGATGGCAGTATTTTGCTCACTGATATTGAAGCTGCTATTAAGCCTGATGACATCCATTTTGCTCGTACTCGGTTATTGAGTTTGGAAAATACCATTGGTGGCAAAGTTGTACCACAAAGCTATTTAGCTCAAGCACAGAGTTTGGCGTTTGAGAAGGGGCTAAAAATCCACCTTGATGGCGCTCGAGTGGCTAATGCTGCGGTTGCGCAAAACCTACCCATTACCGATATTACCCAATATTTCGACTCTGTTTCTATTTGTTTATCAAAAGGGTTATGTGCACCTGTTGGCTCAATATTGTTAGCCGATGAGCGCTTGATCAAAAAGGCCCGCCGCTGGCGAAAAGTGCTAGGTGGTGGTATGCGACAAGCAGGTATTCTTGCGGCTGCAGCACAGCTAGCGTTGACCGAACAAGTTGAACGATTAGCAGAAGATCATGATAACGCGAGCTACTTAGCGTCGCAGTTGTCTACTATTAGCTCATTTGATGTCGATATGTCATTAGTGCAGACCAATATGGTGTTTGCCACCGTGGTTGGCGAGATGGATATTAGTGCTGTCGCTAACGAGCTTAAGCAGCAAGGCATACTCATTAGTGCCGGACAAACGTTACGTTTAGTTACTCATGCCGATATATCTCGTGCAGATATCGATAGCTTTATTCGCGAACTTAAAGTGATTTTACAGCGCTAGTTGCTCCCTGTTTGTTGCACAATTAAAAAGCCCTTAACGTTAATCGTTAGGGGCTTTTATTCATCGCTTGTCTCGTCCTTGAATCTGTTTATCCATTAGTTTAGCGAGTTGCTTCAAGCCATCAATGCTTATGGCCAGTTTCCCCACCAGCAAGTTTGTTACCTTGGCTGTCGTAAAACCCGCTACTACCATGCTGGATAAAACCCTGGTGGATCATTTTAGCGATAAAAGGGTCAGACTCATTGTCACCGACATCAGCAAAATCAATATCTTGATAGCCTGAGATCAGCGCGCCAAATTCATTGTTTGAAAAAGAGGTTAACTCAAGCAGTTGATACTGCATGCTGCCGCTATCATCGCTAACCACAAATGACTGTGGTAGGCCTAGATTCTCTATCCAGCTGACTGTCAGTTTGTGACCTGATTGCTCTCCACTGTATTGCTGCGTGATACAGGTATCTGCCATGTCTTTTTTGCGCAGCGCTAGTTGCTGTAAGCCTTTAATCGTTGCAGGAGAGATAAGGTGGTTCAACTGCTCGAAATTGAAGTGCATGTTAAGTGAGAGCAGATCGCCTTTTCGGTAACTCACAGAGCGATGCTCAATAGGAAAATAGCGAACATATTCTCCGCGGCTATCCCACAACTCAAAGCTTTGTGGGTTGTGCTGATAGATAACCTGTTGCTTATTACGTATCAAGGTTACTTCACGGCTGTCGCCATGGCTGTTACTAACGCCATAGCGCGCACTGAGATGCGATGCATCTATTGTCTCTTCGATTAACGGGCAGTGCGTTGCATAAGCTGCTGAGCTGAAAAGCTGACTGATTAAACCACCAGTTAGTAACAGTGCTGTACGCGTCGATAATGGTTTAGAGAGTAATGGGTACTGCATGCTCACTCCTTAAAGGGGCTAGTTCTTGTGTTTTAGTCGAGCCTAGAATCTCTAGTACTCATGCTTAGATGTGAATAAGCCACTGACTACTGACTCAGCTCAGTGGCTTGCAACATCAACTCTGTTAACGCGCTTAGTTACGGCTGCATCGCTTCAGCTTTTTCGACTAAGCTTGCAGCGTGATTCATTACATGAAAGATGTGGTTTTGCTCAACCGTGCCTTGAACAAGGTGTGAGCCAGGACCGCTGGCGAATATGCCAACATCTTCACCTGCATGAGTTTCGCTGCCTAGTGGCACAAGTGCCTCTTGATGGAAGCCCGCATGTTGGGTGTCAACGTAGTTCAAATCGAAGCGACCAGGTGCTGCGGCATAACCGTATCGCTCATCGCCACCCGTTGCTAAGCTCGCATAACCTAAGCCGTTAGCGTAGCCAACGGTGGTGTATGGCAAACCATTAGAGTCTGTAGCATTAGTGATGGCAGGTTGACCATCTGAACCATTGCCTTTTACTAGGCCCAAGATAGGGTTGCCACGAGTAGGGTAGCCGGCAATGGTAAATACGTGACTGTGATCCGCGGTGACCATGAGTAAGGTATCTTCCTCTGAGGTTTTCTCCATCGCAATACGCACTGCTTCAGACAGCGCGATTGTGTCATGTAACGCACGGGCTGCATTACCCGCATGGTGGGCGTGGTCGATACGACCCGCTTCAATGATAAGTACAAACCCTTTGTCATTCTTTTGCAAAATATCAATTGATTTAGCGGTCATTTCAGCAAGTGATGGTTCGCCCGTAACGCCGTTAGTGGTGCGATCAAAGTCATATTCCATATGCGACGAGTTAAACAAACCTAATGCATGATCTGTGCTGCTTGGGTCAAGTGTTAGGAAGCTATCTCTGTCAGTTACATAAGCCGCATTGTTGTACTTTGCTAACCATTCATCTGTTAGGTTTCGGTTATCGAGGCGTTTACCTGATTTTCCTTCGGGATCTGTCATTGTGTTTGGAATAAACGCGCGGCGACCTCCACCCATGACCACATTAAGTCCGTTACCAAAGTCAAAATCGAGCAGTTGTGATGCGATATCTTTACAGCCATTTGTTACCGCCTCTGCAGGCAGATCTGCATCGCTTTCCCAGTTACGCTCAGGAGCGTGGGCATAAGTTGCTGCTGGGGTTGCATGAGTGATGCGCGCTGTAGAGACCACACCCGTTGATAACCCTGCCATCGCAGCGAGCTCTAGCGAGGTGACTAGGTTTTGCCCTGTAGTTGAAGCACAGTTACCGCGGTTGACACCTTCCGCTTGCGAAAGCACGCCAACATCAGTTTTTACTCCGGTAACCATTGCCGTCATGGTGCCCGCTGAATCGGGGGTTTGACCATCGACGTTATAGGTTTTAGCTAGGCCTAAGTAAGGCAAGGTTTCAAACGATAGTGAATTTTCTTCACCGGTTTGTCCCTTCAATTGTCCTTCTAAGATACGCGCTGCCGTGACGGTTGATACACCCATGCCATCACCGACAAATAAGATAATATTTTTAGCTGCACCAGCTTGATTATCAACGGTTAAGCCATCGGCTTTTGCAACTCTAGCTTGGCCGTCGATAAACCACTGATTAACCGCGGTCCAGTCTTGGCCGTTGCTACCATTTCCACCATTGCTGCCATCATTTCCGTTACTACCATCTGCGCCGTTATCACCATCGCTGCCACACGCTGCTAAACCAAGCATTGCTGCAATCGAAAGTACGAGTAATTTCTTGTTCATTTTTAACTCCAATTGTTGGGTACTATTGCTGACATAGTTAATGAGTCAGCGGATATTGATTAATGACCTATTAGGTATTAATACTTAGTACCGCCTAGCGTTTGTGCTTGGTTGATGATGTGGAAGATAACGTTCTGCTCAATGACGCCTTGAATAAGATCTGAGCCCGGACCGGTTGCGTGTAAGGTGATATCTTCGCCAGCATGGGTTTCACTGCTCATTGGAACCAGTGATTGCTGCATAAAATCCTTATCTTTGGTATCAACGGAGCTTAAGTCATCACGCACGCCAACCACTGCGCCAGGGCCATTGGTGTAACCTACAGTGGTGTAGGGTTTACCATCTTGAGCAATCGCCAAGTCGCCACCCACGTTGTGAACTAAACCAAGTATTGGATTACCGCGCTTAGGGTAGCCTGCGATAGTAAATACATGGCTATGGTCGGCGGTAACCATAATGAGTGTTTCTTGTGGATCGGTTGATTCAACAGCCGCTTTTACTGCATTAGAAAGCTCTACAGTGTCCATCATGGCACGATAAGCATTACCTGAATGGTGAGCATGATCGATGCGACCTGACTCAACAATAAGCAGGTAGCCATCTTCGTTCTTATTGAGCAGCTCAATCGATTTAGTTGTCATCTCTGTCAGAGATGGTTCACCAGCGGTGTCATCAGCTCTGTCGGCCTCATATTCCATATGCGAGGAATTGAATAAGCCTAACAAATGATCAGTGCTATCAACGTCAATGGCATCAAAACCAGCTTTATCCCAAACGTAAGCTGAGTTACTTAAGTTGTCGGTCCAAGCGGCGGTTAAATCGACACCATCTGTACGGCGACCGCTTTTGTTTTCGCCATCGGTGACATCGTTTGGAATGAAGTTACGACGACCGCCGCCCAGTGCCACACTTAAAGCTTCCGCTTCATCACGCATTACTAGTTGATAGGCGATGTCTTTACACTCGTTTGCGATAGCTTCTTCTGGGAGGTTAGAGTCTGCTTCCCAATTACGCTCAGGAGACGTTGCATAGGCTGCAGCTGGCGTTGCGTGGGTGATGCGAGCGGTACTAACTACTCCGGTTGAGAGGCCTTTTGCATTGGCCAAATCAACTAGAGTAATCAGCTCATTGCCTTTAGAAGATAGGCAGTTAGCACGTAGGCTGCTGTCCGATACAGACAACACACCAGCCTTAGATTTAACGCCTGTGACAATCGCTGTCATGGTGCCAGCTGAGTCGGGAGTTTGTTGGTTCGTGTTATAAGTCTTTACTAAGGCTGTTTTTGGAAATTGTTCGAAACTTAAAAAGTTTTCTTCGCCACCTTGGTTACCCGTTTGCTGCTGTCCTTCAAAAATCCGCGCAGCGGTTAAGGTTGAAACACCCATACCGTCACCGACAAATAAAATGACATTCTTGGCTTTCTTGGGCGTTGTTTGTTGGGTTTTATCGCTAACTAGTTTAGCGCTGTCTTTAAACCATTGGCTATCAGTTTGGTTGCTAGGCAGTACAGCCGCATTGGCTGCGATTGTTACCAGGCTGCAAGAAGCTATAACTGCTATCTTTTTGATATTAATCACTATCATCACCGTCAATTTGTATAATTTATAGGAGGTTTGTTTGTGGCGCAGTGATTGTCAGTGAAAAGTATGACGTTGTGGCGATACTTTTGTGTCAATTATGTTGCTTATTAAATGAAGTGTAGTCATGTACCTTTCATCTATTTTGGTGCATTGCTGCATCAGGAGTGTGCAAAATTGACAACTAAGTGGTTTGCAGCTTCCTCTTAACTATTGAAATTAAACGTTTAAATATTTGGCGTGCTATTTGCTACTACTTTGTAGGTATTTAACGTTACAGTTGCAGAGGTATCACGAAATGAAATTTTACAGTCGACGATTTATAAAACCAGAACACCTTAATCCTGCTAATTCCTTATTTGGTGGTCAGCTGTTGAGCTGGATTGATGAAGAGGCTGCTATTTTTGCTGGTTGCCAAATGCAAAGCCAAAGTCATGTGACTAAACTGATTTCTGAAGTGAACTTTATGATGCCTGCACGGCAGGGGGATGTGATCGAGTTCGGCTTATCTTTATTAAGTTACGGTTCCAGCTCAATCACTGTATCTTGCAAAGTGCGTAATAAACTCACCCATGCACCGATTGTCAGTATCGACAAAATGGTGTTTGTTCATGTCAATGAGCAAGGGTTGCCCGTGCCACATGGGATGCGGGCTAATGCGGCCTAAATTGACGAATACTTAAAGCGTATCGTCTTCACTAAGGTCATTTTTTACTGAGTTAACCGCATCGCGGGAGGCGTGGCCAATGGCGCGAGTGGCATCACGGCTAGCATGACCAATTTCGGTGGTGACTTCTTTGGTGGTTGCACCGATTTGATTACCAGCGTCTTTGAGTTCTGCGCAGGCGCTGAGCATGCTAATTGCAATAATCGTCATTGCAAGCGTTGTTCGTTTCATAGCTTAATACCAATCACAGTAAGTAAGAGTTCAGAGATAGCGCAGGAAAAACGCTTGAGAACTAGGCGGTAATTTTCGATAAGTAGTTATTCTACAAACAAAATGTCTAACAACGTTATCGAGTGTTTTAACAAGCTAGGTTGAGCAGTTATTTACTAAGATTGGTATAATACCATCTTGAAAAATAATTGCTGGCACTATGCCAGCAATTTTCAATTTGATCGAGTGTGACACTGCGGATTAGTGCAGCTTAAGGTGTGGGTGGATGATACGGCTTATGCCTTTAGCAAACATCAACAGGGTGCCTTTCACTGGGCCATGTAGCTCTATTAAATGTCTTCTATAAAGTGAGGTGTAAACGAAGCGAGCAATCTTGCCCTCTACCATCACGCCACCGCCAATAAATGACATTAAGTTACCCACTGTGTGGAATTTAGATAGGTTAACCAGAGCGCCTAAGTCTTTGTAAACGTAGTTGTTTAATGCCGTTTTGCCATTAAGTAACAATATTATGTTGTCTGCGGTCATCAATGCCATCTGTCTAGCTGATTGGCCTCTTGGTGGCACCCAGCTGCCATCTTCTTGTGGGCAGGCTGCGCAGTCACCAATGGCAAAAATAGCGGCATCGCGAGTAGTCTGCATGTTCTGCTGGACCATCACCTGATTGATGTGGTTACTCTCTAGCCCACCAATCTCTTTTAAAAAGTCAGGCGCCTTTACCCCGGTAGACCAGATCACCATGTCTGATGGGATAAACTCATCTTCAGAAGTATGTAGGCCTGCACTGGTTACTTGGTTAATCCGAGTGTCAGTCATCACTTTAACGCCTATCGCGGTTAACTCTTTAGCGACAGATTCTGATATCTCAGCTTTTTCTACTTTTGGCAGAATACGTTTGTCTGCCTCGATTAGCGTGATCTCAAGCAGAGTACTATCAATCTTGTAGCCAAAGCCTCGCAGTTGGTCGACGGCATGGTGCATCTCTGCTGACATTTCAACGCCTGTTGCGCCAGCGCCCACGACTGCAATCTTAATTTTTTCATCCAGCTGGTGATGACTTGCATAGCGCATGAACTTATTTAGCAAAATGGTACGGATCTCCATTGCTTGTTCTGTGCTGTCTAAAAAGACGCAGTTGTCACGCACACCATCAATATTAAAGTCATTGGCAATACTACCGATGGCAATAACAAGGTAATCGTAATCAATACGACGTGCAGGCAATAACTCTTCGCCATTGTCATCAGTAATGGGGGCAAGAATGACCTGTTTAGTCTCTCTATCGATATCTGTCATCGCGCCTTGTTGGAAATGGTAACCATGGGCAGCTGCATGACCGCGATAGCTTATCGCATCAATGCCGATATCAAGTGCGCCAGTTGCTACTTCGTGCAGTAAAGGCTTCCAAACGTGGCTTTCAGCACAATCTATTAGCGTAACTCTTGCTTTGCCTTTACGGCCGAGTTTATGCCCTAGTTTTGTGGCGATCTCCATCCCTCCAGCGCCACCACCGACGATGACAATATTTGCCATTTCATGCATAGGTTTACAATCCTTAAATAAATATAGTGATAATCGAAAAATAATTCTTTGAATGGCTGGCGGTTGTAACTTATTGTTTTAGTTATTTTAATTTTATCTTAAATTATCCTTAAAATAAAAAAGTAACAACACAGAATATAAGGCTATTGTAGCAGTGAGTTATGAAAGCAGCAATTTGCTCTTTATCTAGTCGAGTTGCAGCTGAAAGTAAAGTTATTGTTTTTAATTTATTGATTAGTAAGTGGTTTACTTTAGTGTTATTGGATTTTTTAGCTGGATTTTGATGATATTTCGGATCGGAAACTGTGAACTTGGGGCGGGATGAATGTCTAGAAGTGTGAACTGGATAGTAGTTTGTGTCGGAGGAGTTAGCGGCATGCCCTAAAGTAGAGCATGCCTGCTAATGACTAAAGTTTGCTTAAGCGTGACTTATAGTCATCGATGATATGTTCCATGATCTCTTGTACTGAGGTGTCTTTGGTTTTGTTGTCCATAAAGACTTTGAAGGTTACCAGTACATGAATGTCATCTCTTAGGCGGTCATTCTTCATCGAAAAGTAAGCTTGCTCTTGTTCCGCTTCTCTGACAACACAACCTTCATGTTCAAACAGTCGAGTACCTGAATGACCGTGCCACTTAGTAATTCTGTCTAGAGCGATTTCACATGAACGGTTAATTTCAATGTGGTTTAGCCAGCTTGTTGGGTGAGAAGGATCCTTAATATGAGGGCATCGGACTGTATAGTTATAAACGTGAGAAATTGCTGTCATAAATTACCTACCTGTTCGCTGTAACGGATGCCGCATCGGGCACTGTTTTTTATTATGGTCAACAACATTTCGTTGGCCTGTGCGTACTGTATGTGTCTAACGTTAACAATTAAGTTTTAACTTTGGTTATCTAAACTAATAACAGCTTCTTTGTCATGCTGTTAGATAAATAACGAAAAGAGCTAATTCATTTGTAACACTATTGGCTAGCGATTGAAACTAACAAGCTTGCTAACGTGTAAGCCTAGCTAAAACTTAGTTGCTCTGACTGTTTTTTACCATGACATTGACGCCAATAAACTTGCCCTAGCTCTCACTTTTGCCCCAGCAACTTCGACATAGGGCTACTTTGGCTAATAAAGCATCAGTTAATTTAACTCAGCGGATTGGTAACTGACTCAGGCCTTAGCAACTGTTAATAACAGAATCTTGTCGCCAACACTGTAAACATGATGAAACATACATGTAAAAAGGTTTATAAAACACTAAGTATGTGCTTATAATTTCAAGATAAAAATAATTACTTATTTAATCCCCTCAGGAGGCTTTAATGGCCTGTTCTACAGTTTTTAAATTCAAACTGCTCACCATGGTGTGTATTAGTATTATGGCTACTGGTTGCGGTGATGTTCCAGCCCCGCAAGCTCCCATGCTACCGAGTGTGATAGTGAGCACTGCTCATCAACAAGAGATCCAATCCAAAAGTGAAATTGTTGGACGGACACGAGCATCGGAAGATGTGATGATTAAATCACAAATTCAAGGGCAGTTGCTTAAACGTACTTTCGTTGAAGGCGATGATGTCAAGCAAGGGGATTTGCTGTTTGAAATAGACCCAGCAACATACGTAGCAGAGTTGGCTCAGGAAAAAGCAGTACTAAAGCAAGCGATAGCTTCTCGCGATGTGGCCGTGATGAACTGGGAACGTGGCCGCCGCTTATTACCTGATGGCATGATCAGTGCCCAAGATATGGATGAGCTGACTTCACGTAAATTGACAACCGCAGCAGGCGTTGTACAAGCTGAAGCAGCGGTCAGTGCTGCAGAATTACAACTTAGCTACACCAAAATCTATGCGCCAATCTCTGGGCGAATAAGTAACTCGAAAGTCAGTACTGGTGACATCATCAGTCCACAATCAGATATGGCCAATTTAGTGCAGTTACAACCTATGTGGGTTAACTTCCAAGTGCCTGAAAGGTCGTTAATTACTGCACAGCAAAACTTCTCTAAAGCGCTATCGCGAGATATTAAAATCCAAGATATCGTGATTAATTTACGTCTGCCAAATGCCACAATGCATAAGGAGACAGGTTATATCGACTTTATTAGTAACAAAGTTGACCCTTCAACCGGTACCTTGCCGCTTAGAGCAAGCTTCAAAAATGCTGATAACTTTATGCTACCGGGCATGTTTGTGACGCTAATTATTGAATCACCAGTAAAAGAGCAAGCGTTGTTGATCCCACAAGCATCGGTACAAGAAGACCAACAAGGTCGCTTTGTAATGGTACTGAATGAAAAAAATCAAGTTGAAAAACGTATTGTTGAGCTGGGTGAGCGTTTTGGCATTGAATGGCGAGTTCTGAGTGGTCTTGAAGGCGGCGATCGCATAGTGGTCGATGGCCTGCAAAAGATCCGACCTGGTATTGAAGTCAATGCTGTGGAGCAAGAGATTGTTCCTTTTCAAGAAGCCAATCAAACTAAGTAGGGGATTGCTATGATTAGTCAATTCTTCATCAATAGGCCTAAGTTTGCCTTTGTGATCTCTACTGTACTGACTTTGGTTGGGCTTATCTCTATCCCAATCTTGTCAGTGGCAGAGTTTCCTGAAATAGCACCACCACAGGTTAGTGTCTCGACCAGCTACTCTGGTGCGAGTGCCGATATTGTAAAAGACACCATTGGCCAGCCTTTAGAAGCAGAAGTGAACGGTGTTGAAGGCATGCTATATATGGAGTCAAAAAGTGCCAATGACGGCAGTTACTCACTCAACGTAACATTTGAGGTAGGCACTGACCCTGACATGGCACAGGTCAAAGTGCAGAACCGGGTGCAACAAGCAATGCCGCGGCTACCTGAAGAGGTAAAAAGGCAGGGCGTAAAAGTTGAAAAGCAAAGCCCGAACATATTGATGGTGGTCAACCTGGTTTCGCCTAATGAAACCTTCGACTCACTGTTTATTACCAACTATGCAGGACTCAACGTTAAAGATGCGTTAGCACGTCAAAATGGTGTGTCAAAAGTACAGATTATTGGTGCGTTAGATTACGCCATGCGGATCTGGCTTGATCCCGATAAGATGGCCAGCTTTTCGATTACGGCAACCGATGTCATCGGCGCGCTGCAAGAGCAAAACATTCAAGTGGCAGCAGGACGAATTGGTGCCGCACCGGTTGATCCCGAACAGCAGTTTCAATATACCTTGCAAACAAAAGGGCGTTTGAAGAACCCGAAAGAGTTTGCAAATGTTGTTGTACGAGCCAATGACGATGGCTCTAAAATCATTGTTGGCGACGTGGCACGGGTTGAGCTTGGCTCACAAACCTATGACGCTCAAGGTAAGCTCAATAACAAACCGTCTGCGATTATCTCTATCTATCAATCACCCGATGCCAATGCGTTAGACGTGGCTAAAGGTATTCGTGCGCAGATGGAAGCCTTGTCGGCAAACTTCCCTAAAGACTTAGAGTATGAAGTGCTCTACGACACTACAGAGTTTGTTGAAACCTCTATCAAAGAAGTGGTGCAGACGCTGTTTATCTCTGTCGCGTTGGTGATTTTTGTAGTGTTTATCTTCCTGCAAGATGTACGCTCAACATTAATCCCTGGTATCGCGATTCCGGTATCTTTGATTGGTACCTTTGCCTTCTTGCTACTGTCTGGCATGAGCATCAATACCGTCTCGCTATTCGCACTTATCTTAGCCATTGGTATTGTGGTTGACGATGCTATTGTGGTGGTCGAGAACGTCACACGTCTAATGCAAGATGAGGGCTTATCGCCTAAAGAAGCGACCTCTAAAGCGATGCAAGAGGTTACTGGCCCAATTATTGCGACCACATTGGTATTGCTTGCAGTATTTGCACCAACGGCTGTGATGCCAGGGATCACTGGGCAGATGTATGCGCAGTTCTCTGTGACCATCTGTATCTCGGTGCTGATTTCATCGGTTAACGCATTAACCTTAAGTCCGGCATTGTGCGCCTCGGTATTGCGCCCACCTAAAGAACATACCCAAGGTTTTCATGCCAAATTCAATAAGCACTTTAATGTCTTTACAGGCAAATACACCAAATTAGTCCATGTACTGACTCGTAAGTTAACGCTAGTGTTGGTGGTCTTTGTTGCTCTGTTAGCAGCAACAGGGGGCTTAGCTAAAATCTTGCCATCAGGTTTTGTGCCTATGGAAGATAAAAAAGCCTTTATGGTTGATATTCAACTTCCTGATGGCGCGTCATTAAACCGTACGGAAGATGTGATGCGTGATCTAGTTGAGCTAACGTTAGCTGAACCAGGCGTTGAAAATGTCATCCATGCCAGTGGCTTTAGTATCTTAACAGGCTCTGTTGCATCAAACGGAGGTTTGATGATTGTGACGCTGTCGACTTGGTCTGAGCGTGATACGCCAGATATGGCAGAACATGCGATTGTGGCAAAGCTGCAGGCCAAATACGCTGCCAATCCGTCAGTGAAAGCGATGGCATTCTCGTTGCCGCCTATTCCTGGTGTCGGTAGTGTGGGTGGCTTTGAATTTGTGTTGCAAGACACGCAGGGTCGTAGTCCACAGGAGTTAGCATCGGTGATGCGTGCGCTCATTATGAAAGCCAATGAGCAGCCAGAAATTGCCATGTCGTTTAGTAATTTCCGCGCCGATGTACCGCAGATGTTTGTTGATGTTGACCGTGACAAAGCTAAAGCATTGGGGATACCGCTAAACGAGATCTTCACTACCATGCAGACCATGCTTGGTTCGATGTATGTCAATGACTTCAACCGCTTTGGTAAGGTCTTCAGAGTCATCTTGCAAGCAGAAGCTGATTTCCGTAACTCCGATATGGATATTGCTCGTTTCTACGTAAGATCCTCGAGCGGTGAGATGGTACCACTGAGTACCTTGGTGACAGTGACACCGATCCTCGGTCCTGATGTGATGAACTCATACAACATGTTTAGTTCAACCACGATTAACGGTTTCCCTGCTCCAGGCTTTAGCTCTGGTGATGCTATTCGTGCCATGGAACGAGCGGCGGCAGAGACTTTACCGACAGGTTACAGCTATGAGTGGACAGGGCAAACTTACCAAGAGATTAAAGCGGGTAACTTAGCGCCATTAATCTTCGCTTTAGCATTGGTATTTACCTACCTATTCTTGGTGGCTCAATACGAGAGCTGGACCATTCCGTTTGCGGTGATGTTAGCTGTGCCGATTGCGATACTGGGAGCGTTCCTCAATATCTGGCTGGTGGGCGCAGAGCTTAATCTGTACGCGCAGATTGGTCTGGTGCTATTGATAGGACTCGCCTGTAAGAACGCTATCTTGATTGTAGAGTTTGCTAAGCAGCTCAGAGAAGAGGGCAAGAGCATTCTTGATGCAGGAGAAACGGCAGCAAGATTACGTTTCCGCGCAGTATTGATGACCGCTTTCTCATTCTTACTTGGGGTATTACCTTTGGTCGTCGCCACTGGCGCGGGGGCGGGTAGTCGCCGTGCATTGGGTTACTCGGTATTTGGCGGCATGTTAGCAGCAACAATCGTAGGAACACTGCTAGTACCGGTTTTCTACGTGATGATGCAAACACTGCGCGAAAAGTTTAAAGGCGAGGCTAAAGTAGAGAGCTAAGCGCTAGCGTAGCAAGTTAAATAAGATTAAGGCCTGCTTTTAGCAGGCCTTTTTATGCCGGCTTTTTAAGTAATACCAATTCCATTAAAGGTATACTCAGTTCAGAGCTTTTTCAGGGCTTACAATTCAAAGCGCATTGTGGAAGCAATGGTTATTCCATTTTGAGATAATACAACGTAGCAGTGAATGTCGTGAGGTGCTCACAAGGTGCGGCTGATACTTAAGGCATGGGGAAATCACTTACTACAGCGCATGTGGCACTCGATATACGACTAATTCTATTTAGGAGGTACGAGACCAAGGATGGTCGAAGGTAGAATAATGCAGGATCAATTATCGAGAGCGGAGCAGGATGCTAGAGCCGAGAATTACGAATAGCGATAATCGATAAGCCACGGACTTGCTAAAGTGATTTTAACTGCCGCTGAATGAGCAACTCTCGAATGGAGTTGGTATAGAGACGTCATCTAATTCTCAGATAACTCATAACACGCTCAAGTCCTTTTCAACTGCAAAACAACTTAAGCTAGCGCGAATCAATTAAGTAACAACAGCCTATATATAAACACGCTGATAACAGTTGTGAAGCAGCCTGTTAAATACTGTTTAACTTGTGATGGTTAATACAACACTTGAACGTAACCTTAACCTAGATACATTTTCATGCAATCTACAGCTGTATAGAATAACAGCGAAGCTCAACTAAATGAGCTCGTTATTATAATTACAATTGATGGGTCAAAACATGAAAATACTAAAAACTGCCGCAGCCTTAGCTGTTGGTGTTGCACTGCTTACAGGCTGTAATGATGACGACGTCAAGTATGTTGATCATACTGAAGTTAAAATTGCGGCTTATAACCTTTCTTTTGATCGTGCGACTTTTGCTGAATTAGTGGCAGAGATGGCTATTACCTCTGCAGAGCAAAAGACGCTGGTAGACGCTTACCTTGCAGATCCTGATGCGATGGAGCTTGTTGACAAAACCACAGCAGAGAAAATTATCCAAATTCGTAACGTAGCGGCGATCATTCAAAAGACTCGTCCAGATGTGTTAATGATGGGTGAATATAACAATGATGGCACAGGTGAGGATTTATCTGCACTCGAAGGCTTCCAAGCAAACTACCTATCAGTTGCTCAAAGCATTGAGGGAGCCGGTGGTGAAGCTGATCTAGAGCCTATTGAATACCCATTCGCCGAAAGCTATGGCACTAACACCGGTCTGCTAAGCGGATTCGACTTAAATAACGATGGCTACATCGCGACGGCTGAAGATGTTGGGACTAATGAGTACGCAGGCGATACTTGGGGTTTTGGTAAGTATCACGGTCAGTACGCTTTTGCTTTAATGTCTAAGTACGAAATTGATGCTAAAAATACCCGTACTTTCCAAGACTTCAAATGGAAAGATCTAGAGGGTGCTGAAAATCCATTACTCGACGGCGAAAATTGGTATACCGATGAAGAGTGGCAGCAAATGACTTTGTCATCTAAAAACCACGTCGACGCACCGATTTTAGTTCCGACTAAAGATGGCACTGAGACTATCCACATTCTTATGTCTCATCCAACACCTCCAGTGTTTGATACAGGCAAGAACAAACTTCAAAACGCTGCAGAAGTTGAGTTTTGGCATAACTATGTCACAAACTCACAAGACTTTTATGATGATGCTGGTAACACTGGTGCCCTAAAAGAAGGTGCTCATTTTGTTATCGTTGGTGACCAAAATCTAGATGCAGCTGTTGGCGCGGGTGATGGTTTTACTGAAGTTATGGCAGCGCTACATGCTGACCCTGTTGTCAACCAAAATGTGACTAACGGCGATTTGTACCCAACAAGTTTCGGCGCTGCAGAATATGCTGCTGACAGAAGCTCTGAGCATCCATACCCGAACCGCATTACTGCTGAGTTCCACACTGCGTTCGGCGGTATTAATGCTGACCACGCTATTCCATCAGCTTCGCTAAATATTGTCGACTCAGGTGTATACTGGCAAGCCAGTTACCAAGAAGGTCGTATGCTATTTAACGATGCTCGTATTGGACAATGGGGTACAGGTAAAGACGTATCTTCAGACCATCGTATGGTTTGGATTAAAGCTAAGTTTTAATCTGAACTAAGTTCGAGTTGAACTGATAAAAGCCTCGATTATTCGGGGCTTTTTTGTGGCTAAAGGATGAGGCTTCTTTATCCCGCGCTAGAGTGTTATACCAATTGCATTA
>NZ_JBFRMK010000096.1:0-3200 GCF_041470405.1 Shewanella sp. 10N.286.45.A1 | reverse complement strand
AATTGTCTACAGCCCCTGACTATATGAACCGATTCTCGTTAAGTGAATTTCATCAGTTGGCTTAACCCTTATTCTCTTTGCTCATCACTTAGAGTTGATAGTTTCAATGTTCATCATCATTCCCTTGGGCACTCCTGTTGAGGTTTGCCATTGGAGTTAACCGTTACGCTAGCGCACTAACCGTGTTAACTCTTGAAAACTTATGTTTATGGCAACCTATTTAGGTTGCCATTTTTTTGGTTATTAAACGACAGCGTTAAGTTGGGCGTCTAACATCACCACTATCGATGGGTGATATCCTTCTCGCGCTTGTGCGTAGATCTTTTTAATCTCTTCACTATAGCCAGCTTTAAGCAGTTCAGCATAAAGTGGCTTAACAAATTTACCTCGGCCAATTTTTACTAAGTAATCACCTACCGCCTCTAAAGCTTCAGTGTAACCATTACGGATAGCCACCCTATACCAATCACAAGCTATTTCAGCATTGGTTGATACTGTAAATGAAAATGCAGCGTCAAGTGCTTTAAGCTGATCATAGCTTACGACCTCTGGAAGGTTGGTCAGGAAATACTGCCAGTGATGCACTAACCAGCCTGTAGTATTAAGGTCCACAGCAGCATGGCCCGCTTCAAATGCTGACAGAGCCTCAGTGACCTTGTCTAAACTATTTGATGTTGGCGCGTTAAACCACTCAGGCATCCCTTCACCATAAATCCAGCCCATAAGCTCAGCTTCGCTAATCAGCTCACTATGCTCGACAAGCAATGTCTTTTTAGCATACTCAACAAAAGTCTCTGTTGTTATCGCTTCAAAAGCGAAAGCTTGTACATATTCATAGAGGAATTTATCAAAAGCAACCCGCCCTAAGCGCTTTTCAAGATCATGCACAAACATTGAAGCTTTATCATAGGTGAAACGATTAAAGGCTTCATTAGGATCTTGAGTTTGCATATTGGCGGGTAACGTTTGAGCTGCTAATGCTGTAGACTCAATCGCTTCCTTTAATCGACCATACTCCAATACTACTTCGAGCTCTGCCAACTCTTTACCAAACACCTTTTCGACAATGCGGTTAGTAAAATAAGTCGTGAAGCCTTCGTTTAACCATAAATCGCGCCATGTCGCGTTACTGACAAGGTTACCGGTCCAGGAATGCGCTAACTCATGGGCAACCGTTGAAACTAAGCTCTTATCTCCGGCGATTAGCGTGGGTGTCATAAAGGCTAACCTTGGATTTTCCATTCCAC
Source organism: Shewanella sp. 10N.286.45.A1 (assembly GCF_041470405.1). Lineage (NCBI taxonomy): Bacteria > Pseudomonadati > Pseudomonadota > Gammaproteobacteria > Alteromonadales > Shewanellaceae > Shewanella > Shewanella sp. 10N.286.45.A1. The sequence continues at coordinate 1,953 of NZ_JBFRMK010000096.1, read as the reverse complement.
CAAAGGGGAAACTCGGTGGCAATACAATCATGTCATAGCGCCCCCAAGGGTATGGGCCCAATAAAGATTCAGCCACTTCAACCATACTTTCAGTATCTTCAAACTCTGCAACGGCTGACTCAACAACCTCTGGCTCCGCATAGACACCAGTACGCGCACCTAATCGCCCAAAGGCTAGATCGCCGACGGCTATAGCGAGCAGGTGTGTCGGCATGGCTTTTTCCATGGTGAAGCTAAAACGACCATCAAGTGCTGCTGTGGCATCATTCATGGCACTCATCACAGCTCGCATTCCTTTAGGTGCATTAATCACGGCATCGAAAGTTATTCTGGCTTTTGGGCTATCTTGCAGCGGGATCCAGCTACGTGCATTGATAGGTTGCGATTGACTGAATAAGAATGGCAGTTTCTTGCCACTGGTTTGAGCGGGGGTTAACCACTGTAACCCTTGTGCTTCAGGCGTAGTGGCATAGTGTATTTTCACGCTGCTAACTGAAGAGTCTAATTTGATACATAAGCGTTGACCTAAGATCTGATCTTCTTTATCAATCGCGTACTCCAAGACTTGATCGGCTGCAGTAGTGACCTTAAAAATCGTGATATCGCGTAGATCTAACATTAACTCACGAGTATTCTCATCTAAGTAAGTAAGATTTAGCTCCACCTGCCCGCTCAACTGCTTTGCAGCAAAGTCCACATCTAACATCAATGATAAATGTTTAACACGCACTTGCTCTGTATTGGCGAATGAATGGTAGTCACGGCTGTTATCCCATTGCTCTAACACGGCATATCCTTTCTAGTCATTGAATTTTGTTGGGGTATTTTAGTCAAAATCTTAATCTAGAGTGAAATTGACTCGAATAGTTTTAAGTGAAACACTTGCGAATATTGTATGCAAATATAAAAATTAGAGAAACCCTCCATGAAAAATAAACACTATATCCTGACGCTAATCATGAGCCCTTTGCTGATTATGTCACCATATACTGCAGCGCAAACTGCGCAACCATTAGAAAACGTTCTAAGCCAGAATCATGCCTGCAGCGATACCATCATTATCCGTTCTCAGGCATTGACGCCACAGCAGGTTGAATCAGCTTGTCAGTTACTGCAAAAACAGGAAGCTAAATTCCACAAACTATTCGGCACGTTAAATAAACCAGTAGCTCATGACAATAACCACAGTATGCGGGCAAACGTCTATCACTCACGTGAAGATTATAAAGCGAATGTCACTGCTCACTTCAATGTGCCCAGTGACAATGGCGGCATGTATCTGGAGGGCTTTCCTTGGGAGAAAGATAACCAAGCCGAGTTTGTTGCCTACGAAAAAAAAGGGCAAGTGTGGAACCTAGCCCATGAATATGTGCATTATCTTGATGGTCGTTTTAACCTTTATGGTGATTTTTGTGCCTCATTACATGACTCGCATAGCGCGCCAGAGTACTGTCCTCAACCAACACCTTTGTATCCTCACCTCGTGTGGTGGAGCGAAGGCATTGCCGAATACATCTCTCTTGCTGACAATAATCCAAAAGCACTAAAGGTTATAGGTGCTAATAACCTGCAATTGAGCGAGTTATTTAATACCAGTTATGAGCAGAACGGTGGCGGCGATAGAGTCTACCGCTGGGGCTATTTAGCCGTGCGATTCATGCTTGAACAACATAAAGATAAAATCGATGAGATGCTAATCTTCACTCGAAAAGGGGATTACCCAAGGTACCAGGCATTAGTGAGCCAATGGGGAACCTCAATGGATGCAGAGTTTCAAACTTGGTTAGCTGAATTGGTTAAAGCAAACGAATAGTAAAACAGAATCAAAAAAGGCCTCAAATGAGTAATGCCGTTCACTTAACGTGAACGGCTTTCTTTTTTATGGGATATCGGTCCTTTGAACACTTCAACACTCTAGGGTAACTACGCTCCCTTTTCCCCTCTAAAATAAAC